>JAVHOY010000329.1:13928-24914 GCA_036170295.1 bacterium | reverse complement strand
TCCCAGCAGCGGAAGCGCGACGCAATCCGACGGCGCGCCGTCAGACATGAACGCGGGAGTTCCATCCGAGAGAAAAGTTTCGCGCACACGCAGCGGACGATCCATCGTCTTCACATGTCCCGAAGCCGACCAGTTTCTATCGGGCGCAAAGACAGTCACTTTGCCGAGTTTACGCATTTCTTGCGCGAGCGCTAAAAGTCCGGGCGCTTGCACACCGTCGTCGTTGGTTACTAATATGTGCATGAGATTATTTTCCGATTTTGGATTTTGATTTGCGCTGTGATTATAACGCGAGAGTATTTGAAAAAAAGACCTCCGAGGTTTTCAAAACCTCGGAGGTCTAGATTTTTATCCAATACTTCTCAATACCACGCCATTTTGCGACGGGTCATACACGAGCAATCCATCCTCTGTTTTATTGGATGGAATTCCCGCCGCGTCAATTCTTGCGATGACTTCGTCCAGCGCTTTTTGATTTTCAAAATCAACGGTGAAGTGGCGCAGTCCAACCGCATCAGCGGGCGGAGGCGGCGCGCCTTCTCCCTGCCACGCGTTGAGTCCCAAGTGGTGATGATATCCGCCTGCGGAAATGAACGCGGCTTGAAATGTGGACGACATCCCCATCACGTCAAAGCCGATAACGCCGTGATAAAAATCCACAGCCTCTTGCACATTGCGGACGTGCAAGTGAACGTGTCCCATGCGCGTTTCAGGCGGAATGGGTTCGTCCAATTTATCGTCCGCTTTGAGATGGCTGAACAGCGCTTGCACGTCCAGCGATTCGCGCCCGTCGCTGAGAGTTCCATCGGCGCGGCGGGTGACAAAGTCATTGTTCTCGATGGTGAACATCCCGTCTTCGGGCGACTCACAATACAACTCAATGCCGTTGCCTTCGGGATCGTCAAGATATGTAGTCTTTGTGTTGATATGGTCGGTGGGATGGTTGCGATATTTGATCTCAAACAAACGCGCTACCGCGCGCGCCAGCTCGCGGCGATTGGGAAACAAAACCGCGAAGTGATACAGTCCCGTCACGCCGCGATATTTCTTTAAGTTGGGCTGTTCGGTCAAGCGGAGCAAGTCCGCGCCGCCAGCGCCGAGTCCCGCTTTGTTTCCTTCGCGCCAGTGGAGTTTGAATCCGAGCGCCTGTTGATAAAACAAAATTTGATTATCAAGATTGGCAACCGTTAAGGAGACAAGCCCCATCAACGTGGCGGGATGAATTGAGAATTCAGTTTTTTTATCTAATGCTTGTAAAGCGTTCATGGTTAACTCCTTGCTGTCAGTGTGACCAGCATGTAAACGGTGATGAAACCCGCGACAACATGCATGACCATCAGCGCAATGGAATATGCCCAGCCTGCGCCGGGCATGGGCGCAGAGACAACCGCAATGTCGGGCAGAAAACTAATAACCAGAAAGACGGCTGAAATAATGATGTAAGTCCGCACGGGGCGCTTGGCAAAACGTCCAACCAGCGCAAATACAAATACAGCGCCCGTGCAAAGAATGACGGTCAACACGATTGGGATCGTAATCATCTCAAGCCCCGGAGCGTAAGGCGGAGGCAGAATCATCATCGCAATGGCGCGGACAATCAACACGCCGACCACGGAGGCAAGCACGGTCAATGGACCGACCCACCAAAGTTTTTTCAATTGAATAGATGAAGCGCTCATAATTTTCTCCTGATTAACTGATGTTACGCGAAATATCTAGGTTGGCTTGCGTAGCGCGACATTCATGTCGCGGTTGCTTTAGAAGCTGATGAACGCTGCGCTGCAAATTGCGTAAGGTGAGTTAATAAATAAGGTTAATATAGCCAGTAAGACTACATCAACCTTATTTACCTTTCGTCTAATTTTTTCTTAGAACCCTAATTCTTCCTTGACGAAAATTAGAGTTATGCGATTCGGCATGACTTCCTTGTTAACAATCAGCAGTTTGCTGAGATTGCTGTTCATGCCGTAGGCTTTTAGCGCGCGCTCATCTTCCAGCGCGAGGGAATATTCCTGTACGCGCTTCAAGCCATCTTCTAGTGTTGGCACAATTTTCTGCGCGCCGACTACCCAGACAACATGCGCGGCGCTGGCGGCGTACCCCGCCAGTTGACTGCCCGTGTTCGATCCAATCACGACGCTGCCTGTTTCGGTCACAGCTTGGACGCTGCCGACCATCCACTCTGGCGTTGCGCCCATTTTTATCATTTCGCGTCCTTGAGTGGCGCGGTCCATTTTAGAAAGTTTGGCGCGCACCGAATCATAACGCTGATCCACTTCGGCGGGAATGCCGAGCGCATCAAGCGTGACTGAACTGCCGGTGAACACTTCCGCGCCCGCGGGGATAAGTTCAAATAGATTCCGTTTGGCTTCCGCGCCGTTGGCGGCAATGACGACGCGAATGCCGTTGGCTTCCAGCGCTTTAGCGGCGCGTTCAATTTGTTTGTCCGAAGCAAGTTTAGCGTAAGCCATGTTCGGGGTAAGTTTGGATTGGGTCATAGCGAGGTCTCCTTGTGAATTGGTGGTTGGTAAATAGTAGATTGGTAAATTGGCAATTACGCGCCGAACAGACTCCAGCGTCCCCATGCGACAAAAACCGCTAACGCCAACAGCGCGACATTCATTGGCAAGACGTTGTATTCCTTCTTGGGCAAATGCTCTTGAAAAATAGCCAGCGCCTGAATGACGGCTAACCCAACTGCGGCAAGCGGCGTAAGCCATGTCAAAATCCCAGTCAGCATGGGGAGGATCATCCCCAGCGCGCCGAGCAACTCCGATGTTCCAACAAAGCGGATGAAGCCGTCGCTGCGGTTCTTTGCCCAGGGCATCATCTCGCGCACCTTTGCAATTTGCATTGTTTTCATCATGCCAGCCATGCCGTACATGCCAGCCAGCAAAACCTGCGCGATCCATAAAGCGATATTCATATTGACTCTCCTTAAGTTGTTTGATAATATACTGTTGTCGCCTAAACAACAGATGTTGTTAATTTACTTTTTCGTACCCCTTTCGTCAACCAACAATATCTTTTATCTGTTGAGTAAACAACACTGGAGCGAATATGTTGCCTATCCCCGATGAAAAACTAGACCCGCGCGTCAAACGCACCCGCGGATTGATTCTGCAATCCTTTGAGAGTCTCCTCGCTGAAAAAAACTTCGAAGGCATCTCTGTGCAAGATGTGACCGACAAGGCGCAGATTAATCGCGCCACATTTTACGCGCACTTTCAGGATAAATACGCGCTGCTTGACCATTCCATCAGTCAAATGTTCAAACAGGAAATCGAAAAACGGACGTTGAACGCCTGTCATTACACCCCTGATAACTTACGAAATTTAATTCTCGTAGTTTGTGAATTTCTCGCCCGCCTGCATACCGACTGCGTCCAGCCGCATAACCAATTTGAGTCGCTGGTAGAATCAACCATCAAGCGTCAAATTTTTGAGCTGCTGTCTTATTGGTTGAAACAAACGAAATCAAAAACATCCGCCGAACTTCCCGCAACGGTGGCGACTTGGGCAATTTACGGATTGGCTTCCCTTTACAGCCACACCAAAAAACGCCCCGCCCTCGAAAAATTCGTGGACGAAGCGCTGCCTTTAGTGGCGGTCAATTTAGAACAGTTTGCGTAATACAGGCTTAACTCTGTTCCATGCTATTGTGCGGCGACGGACTCTCCGCTTTGAGAAAACCGTAACTCGTCCAAAATTTTTCCTTGACTTACTGAACATCCGTGCTATACTCTCGAAACGCAAATTATTTTCACCTTTACTTATCTTGGAGATTTAACTCATGGCAAAAAAATCCTCGCGCACGGCGGAACAACCCGCTTCCAATCCGAACATAGATAACGCGAAACGCGCCGTTCTCGATAAAGCCGTTGGCGATATTTTGAAACGCTACGGCGACGGTTCCATTATGCGGCTCGGAGAAGCGCATGGCATGGTGACCGAAGTCATTCCCACCGGCTCGCTCTCGCTGGATATTGCGCTCGGCGTTGGCGGCATTCCGCGCGGACGCGTCATCGAAATTTACGGACCCGAGTCTTCAGGCAAGACCACGCTCTGCCAACACATTGTCGCAGAGGCGCAAAAGATGGGCGGCACCGCAGCCTTCATTGATATGGAACACGCGCTTGATCCCAGCTATGCCGCAAAGATCGGCGTGGATATTGACAACCTGCTCGTCTCGCAACCCGATACGGGCGAGCAAGCGCTTGAAATTGCAGAAACTCTCGTGCGCTCTGGCGCGGTGGATGTCGTGGTGGTTGACTCTGTTGCCGCGCTCGTGCCGCGCTCCGAAATCGAAGGCGACATGGGCGACGCGCAAATGGGTATGCAAGCCCGTCTGATGTCGCAGGCTTTGCGTAAACTTTCAGGCGCCATCAACCAAACTAAAACCTGCGTCATTTTTACCAATCAATTGCGCCAAAAAATCGGCGTGATGTTTGGCAATCCCGAAACCACCACAGGCGGGCAGGCGCTCAAATTTTACGCATCCATTCGTCTGGATGTGCGCCGCATTCAATCCATCAAAGTTGGCGAAGAAGTCATCGGCAATCGCACGCGCGTCAAAGTGGTCAAGAACAAAGTCGCGCCGCCGTTTCGCACGGCGGAATTTGACATCATGTTCAACGAAGGCATTTCAAAATCAGGCGACGTTTTGGATCTGGCGACCAAATTTGAAGTGCTGACAAAACGCGGCGCGTTCTTCTCGTATGGCGATGTTCGCATTGGGCAAGGACGCGAGAACGCCAAAGAATATCTGCGCGGCAATCCTGATATGATGAACGAAATTGACGGCATCATCCGCCAGAAAGCGCTGAGCGGCGAGATCGCGCTTCCGTTGGATATTGGCGGCGAAGCGATCGGCGCCGAAGCCGCGCCCGAAGAATAGTAATTCTGGATAAGCGTCAATATAAAGTCACAGAGAATTTCTCTGTGACTTTATGGTTTAATCAGGACATGCTCCGCGTCCCACTACGCTCGATTTTGATTTTGCCCGCGATTCTTTTTCTTGCATCATGCGCGCCCGCGACGACGCCCGCCGCGTTTCGACCGCCCACACAGCTCCCGCTGACAGAACCGCTCCCCACCGTTACTTCCATCCCCACGATTTACATTGCGCCGACATTGACTCTTACGCCGACAAAATCAGCGCCGTGCGTTAATGGCTTGCAATTCATCAGCGATATAACGATTGACGACAACGCAATCGTCTTGCCAAATTCTTCAATAGATAAACAATGGCTGGTTCAAAACACGGGAACCTGCAACTGGAATTCGACCTATCGTTTGAAATGGATTGGCGGCGACCCGCTCGGCGCGGCGCAGGAGCAAGCGCTTTTCCCCGCGCGCGCGGGGACGCAAGCCGTTTTGCGAATTGTCTTCGCCGCGCCTGTCTTTGCAGGGACGTATGAAAGCTCGTGGCAAGCCATGTCGCCCGACGGAAATTTGTTCGGCGATTGGTTCAGCGTAAAAGTGGTTGTATCTCCTTAATTTTTTTATATACCAAGCGATACATATCGCGTTGTAAAAATACAAAGAGCCTCCGCTGAAAAGCGGAGGCTCTTGATTATTTGACTAACGACAGCAACCCGTTTGATTAAATGATTTGCGGCGTGCCGCTGGTTTTCTTATTTGGCGATGGGAAGATGGCTTCAAACTCGGCGCGGTTGATTGATTCAACTTCGAGAAGTTTCTTCGCGACCAAATCCAATTCCTTGCGATACTTGGTGAGAATTTTCTTGGTGACTTTGTAAGCGTTATCCACCAATTTGCGGACTTCCGCGTCAATCTGTTGCGCTACCGCTTCTGAATAATCGCGCTGTTCGGAAATCTCGCGACCGAGAAAGATCATCTCTTCTTTTTTACCGTAGGTCATCAGCCCTAATTCGCTGGACATGCCCATTTGCGTCACCATTGCGCGCGCCATTTCAGTCACGCGCGCCAGATCGTTGGAAGCGCCTGAGGTAACGTCGTCGAACATGAGCTCTTCGGCAACGCGCCCGCCGAGCAGCCCCACTAACGCGGCGGTCATCTTCTTGCGCGAGGTGAGGATGCGATCATCTTCGGGACGATACCAAGTTAAACCGCCAGCCTGTCCGCGCCCAACGATGGTGATCTTCTGGACGGGATCCGCTTCGGCGGTGGCGTTCATCGCAACCGCATGACCCGCCTCGTGGTAGGCAATGATGCGCTTCTCTTCTTCGGAAATTAATCGAGATTTGCGCTCGGGTCCCATCACCACGCGCTCAATCGCTTCTTCCAATTCAGATTGACCGACGGATTTTTTATTGCGACGCGCAGCCAGCAACGCGGCTTCATTGACAAGGTTTTCCAAATCTGCGCCGACGAAACCCGGCGTGCCGCGCGCAATGGTGCCGAGATCCACGGCGGGATCCAACGGCTTGCCTTTGACATGCACTTTGAGAATGGCTTCGCGCCCCTTCATATCGGGGCGATCCAGCGTGACGCGGCGATCAAAACGACCGGGGCGCATGAGCGCGGGATCAAGAATATCGGGGCGGTTTGTCGCGGCGATGATGATGACATTGGTGTCGGTGTCAAAACCGTCCATCTCGACCAGCATTTGATTCAAAGTTTGCTCGCGCTCGTCATGCGAGCCGCCAAGACCCGCGCCGCGCTGACGACCGACCGCGTCAATTTCATCTACGAAAATAATGCAAGGCGAATGACGTTTGGCTTGCTCGAAGAGATCGCGCACGCGGCTCGCGCCAACGCCGACAAACATCTCCACGAATTCAGAACCTGAGATGGAGAAGAACGGCACACCCGCTTCGCCTGAAACGGCTTTGGCAAGCAAGGTCTTGCCCGTTCCGGGAGGACCTACCAACAAAACGCCTTTGGGAATGCGCGCGCCAAGTTGAATGAACTTCTGCGGTTCTTTAAGGAACTCGACAACTTCTTCCAACTCCTGTTTTGATTCATCCGCGCCGGCGACATCTGCAAACGTAACGGTGGGATGCTCGCCGCTGAACATGCGCGCGCGACTCTTGCCGAAGGACATGGCGGCGTTGTTGCTGCCCTGCGCCTGACGGAAGATAAACCACAACACGCCGCCCATAAATAAAATCGGCAGAAGGTACAACGCGCTGCTCAACACGCCGCCCCACACAGAAGGCGCGCGAACTTCGATCTTAACTTTCTCTGGGGCAAGTTGCTCTGGCTTAACGCCGAGGCTGATCAATTGATCTACCAACGTTGAGTTTGTTTCTTTGCGAGAGGCAACGCCTGCTTCTTCTGTGCCATTTGGGTACACAACAGTAATGGTATCGTCGCTCTCAATAATGATGCGCGCGATCTTACCCTCTTGCACTTGTTGCGCTACTTCGTTAATGGTCAGCGGCGGTTTTACATCGGCGCTCTGACGAAAGCCCATATAGAGCATCGCGCCAATGGCAACGATCAGAAGGAAATACACAAAAAACGATTGACTACGGGAATTCACGGAATCCTCCAAATTTGACTATGCTGGGATTATACCAAGCCAACCCTTTAGACGACATGAGGAAGCCAAATATTATACGATTCTCTAATACGCGATTTATCTGACCGTCAAGCGGTTTGCGCGGCGCGAAAAGGATTCCCAGCCTCAAAAGAATCCGCTACGGCGCGACGGTCAAATCCAGCGTAAATGGGACTTGCATCCCGTTCTTGATATATTCGCTAAACGCGACCGCGATCTTCAAACGCACCTTCTGCCCAATCGCGAGCGCAGTCTGCACCTGATATGATTCGCCGCCGCCCATTGTCAACATCCCATTTTCAGAGCCGCCCCCGCCTCCGCCGCCAACCCTTTGCAACTTCAACGGCGTAGACATATACACGATCTTTGTCTCTTTGAAAATTGGCGTTTGATCTCCCATTGGCAGCGCGGACATAAACGCCATAGGAATCGTTATATTCGTATTGACGTCCAAAGTAGATTGCGTCAATGCTCCCGACACTTCCACCGTCAAATTTATATCGGGAAACTTAATCTTCGACGGCGAAAGCATTTCATACGCGGCGGGCGTGGGCAAAGCAGTCGCTTCAAGAGGAACAACCGTAGGCGTTGACGTTGGAATCTGTTCAAGCGCTCCGCAGCCTGCAAGATACGCAAGCGTCAAAACGGACATGACAACATGAATCTTTTTCATACAGAGCCTCCTAAAAACATAGACCTTGAAGGCAAGCCCTCAAGGTCTATTCCCAATTGCCTAATCGCCAATTACTATTTACCCTTTCTCACTCTGTAAACAGCGGCAAATGTCCCAGCGACAAAATGTGCATCCACTGCGCGCGGTCGCCTTCAGTAAGGATGGCGGCTTCTGCAACTACGCTCGCGTTTGCTTTCTCAAGAATCATTCGCATTCCCTGCAACGTGGAGCCTGTGCTGATCACGTCGTCCAAAACGACTATATTTTTATGTTGAATAGCCTCGCGGTCTTTTTCGTCAAGAATTAAAACTTGCGGCTGGCCGGTTGTAATGGAAAGCGTTTCCGCTTTGAGCGCGTCGCCCATATAAGGCTTGTAAGTTTTACGCAGAACCACATAAGGCTTTTTCGTCTCGACAGAAAGCGCGTATGCCAGCGGAATGGACTTCGCTTCTGCGGTGACGAGAATATCGTACTCGACGCTTTCAAGTTTCTTGGCGAGTTCGCGCGCGCAAGCTTGCACCAATTCGGTATCGCCCAATATATTTAGAATCGCAATTCGCAGACCGGGCTTGATCTCAAACAAACGCAGATTGCGTTTGACGCCGGCAATTTCAATTGGATAGATTTCGTGCTTAGACATAGACATCCTCTGCGTGAAAAATATTTTTACGCGCGTAGTTTATCACAAGAGAGAATGAAAAATGATTTTAAGTTTTCAATCTTTGCCGCGACGCCTCAAACATTAATACGCTGCCTGCCGCGCCTGCGTTGAGCGACTCAATATCTCCGCTCATGGGAATTTTTACTTTTTGATTCGTCATTTTCTGCGCCGACTCGCTAGCCCCATTCGCTTCGCCGCCAATGATCAAAGCCAACGGCTGGCGCAAATCAATCTCCCAACAAGATACGCCGTCCATATCAGCCAATAAAACATTCAAACCTTTCAACTTTACAACTTGATTTATTTCTTCCCACGTTATGGATTGAATCGGCAGGCGGAAATGCGCGCCCATGCCCGCGCGAAGAACTTTCGGCGCAAACGCATCCGTCGTTTCGGGAGGAATCAATGCCGCTTGCGCGCCTGCCGCTGCCGCGCTGCGTAATAGCGTGCCAAGATTTCCAGGGTCGCGGATTTGATCGGGGATGAGGATAAAATTTAGGTAATTAGGGATTGGTAATTGGTAATTATTTAATACCGCGAGAATTCCCTGCGGAGTTTCTGTGGCGCTCAACGATTCCATTAAGGCTGTGGAAATCTCTTCGACTTCGATGCCTTTCAACCTTAAACCTTCAACTTGCAACCTTCCCCTTTCACTTAAGGTTTCGTCATAAAGCGCAAACTGAAATCCCCAATGACTCATTACCGCGTCTTCAACCAAACGCACGCCTTCAATTGAAAACGCGCCGGCGTCGCGGCGTTCTTTTGCGCGTCCCTGCAAAGCGCGGATTAATTTTATTTTTGGATTCTGCGCCGAAGTGATCACGCGTTAATTTCTTTCCAAACTTTATCAAATGCGCTCACGGTTGCGTCGTCAAATAATGTAATGCGGACAATTTTCAAATTTGATTTTTCTTTTTCAAAATATTCGTTGATTGCGTTGAGCATAATCCGCGCGGCGCGATCTTTTGGAAAGCCGAAGATACCCGTCGAAATAGCGGGCATGGAAATGGATTCCAATTTCAATTCGTCCGCCACGCGCAACGAACCGTAGATGGCGTCGCGCAGTTTCGCGTCTTCATCGCCGTCTCCCCACACAGGTCCAACCGCATGGATGACAAACTTCGCGGGCAGAGTCCCGCCCGAAGTCCACGCGGGGCGCGCATGAGTCACTAACCCATGTTTCTTTACCCACGCGCTGCTTTCATCTTGAATGACGTCCCCGCCGCGCTGAACGATTGAGAACGCCACGCCGCCGCCGTGATCCAAATCTTCATTGGCGGCGTTCACAATCGCGTCGGTTGGCTCAAGCGTCAAGTCGCCTTGCGCGAGTTGGACGGTAAATTTATTGGCGAGTTTTTTTTCTACAAGGATTTTGCTCATAGAGATATTGTACATTAAAAATGTAGGTCGCGCTAAAAGCGCGACCTACAAAATATCTACTTTGTTTTTGCAACGACAGCGGCGAATGCTTGCGGGTTGCGAACTGCCAAATCTGCGAGCATCTTGCGATTGAGTTCAATGCTGGCTTTCTTCAGCGCCGAGACCAACTTGCTGTACGTCGTGCCATTCAGACGAGCCGCGGCGTTGATGCGGGCGATCCATAATTTACGCAGATCGCGCTTGCGGACGCGGCGATCGCGAGTGGCGTACCAGAGGCTTTTCAGCATGGCTTCGTTAGCGCGCTTGAATAAAAAGTGCCTCGTGCCGCGCTGACCTTTCGTGATCTTCAAAACTTTCTTGTGACGTAGATGCCCTTGCGGGCCTCCTTTTACGCGCATTTCTTATACCTCCTGCAAACTCGCGGGCGTCGGCAGTTCATGCCAGTTGCATACACCCGAAAGCCGCAAATAAAAATTGACGATGATTATGGAAGACTAGTTTTCCATATTAGGGGCAAGGCGTTTAATGGTCTTGATGAACTTGCGACCTTTGACGACGATCGTTTCGCTCAATAACGCCTTCGTGCGATCCGACGTGCGGCGGCGTAAATGGCTTTTTCCGCCTTTGGTTCGCACAAGTATTCCGGAGCCGGTCAAGCGAAATCTTTTGGACGTCGCTTTGTGCGTCTTCAGTTTTAATTTACCAGACTTCTTTGCTTTGCGAGGCATTGCTGTTCACTCCTTTCAAAAATTTAACTGCGAGATATTTCCGCAGACTATCAAC
>JAVHOY010000329.1:0-13828 GCA_036170295.1 bacterium | reverse complement strand
TGCTGTTCACTCCTTTCAAAAATTTAACTGCGAGATATTTCCGCAGACTATCAACATAATATTCTTATCATGTCATTGCGAGGGTGTTCTTCCCGAAGCAATCCCAGCCTAATAGGAGACTGCTTCGTTCCTCGCAGTGACATCTCACGCCGCTTCAGCCTTGACTTCGGTCTCGCCTTTTTCTTTCTTTTTGGGCGCAGCCTTCGCGGGGGCTAACACGACGAGCATGGTGCGTCCTTCCATTTGCGGCGGAACTTCAACTACCGCAACGTCAATCAAATCATGAACGATCTCTTTCAAGTCTTCGAGCGCGATTTCAGGATAATCCATTTCGCGTCCGCGAAACTTGACCGTGACGCGCACCTTATGCCCCTGACCGAGCCAGCGCCGCGCGTCGTCCACTTTGAAATCGCGATGCGCTCCGTTCGTTTTCGGGCGCAGGCGGATTTCCTTGATTTCAATCTTGGTCTGAGTTTTTTTTGCTTCGCGTTCCTTCTTTGCCTTTTCGTAAATGAATTTCCCAAAATCCATTACGCGGCAAACAGGCGGGGTTGCCCCCGGCGAAACTTCCACAAGATCCATTTCGGCGTCGCGGGCGATTTGCAAAGCCTGACGAGTCGGCACAACGCCGACATTGCCTCCATCTGGACCAATTAGGCGAACCTCCGCAACGCGGATGCCTTCATTAACTCGAAATTCGTTGGCGCTGATAAGCTTACTCCTCTTAATCTATGAAACAAATCCAGCCGTAGACGGCTGGTTTTTAGCGCGCGAATAATACCATGAAGAGAGGGGAGTCGTCAATAAAAAATTTTCATGTCGGTCGGAATGCCATTCCAACCTACCGACTTACTCTTGCCCGCATTACATATTGATTGACCGCGCCGAAGCGATATTTATATTCCTCGTCGCCGCGCATGAAGTCGAATTCGACGCGATTATTTTCGCAACACCATTGCAAGACGTGGCTGAGCAAAACCCAGCCGGGGGAAAGATCCATAAATCTGCGATCCACGCCGGCGTTGTAACCCCATAATTTAGCGCCGTAGTCAAAGTTGAGCGCGGCGGCGATGCGTTGACCGTCCGCTTCGAGGAAGGCGAGCCATAGCCAGCCGTTCTCATGCGCGGCGCGGATGATTGCGCGCATTTGTTCGCGCATGGGTTCTTTCAAAAAACTTGCTTTGTTGGCGTCTTGTTCCATGAGATGCAAGAAAGCGTCAATTTCAGATTCAACGTCTTTCATGTCGGAGATGCGCCAGCGCACACCGCGTCCGCTTTCTTCGGCGCGGCGCGTTTTGCGACGAATTTCGTGACGCTGTTTTTTTTCGATGCGCGCGAGATATTCTTCAAAGTCGCCGCTCAATTTAATGCGCGGTGTGGGGCGATACGTTTCCGCGCTGTACGACCAATTCCGTTTCGCTGATTCAAATTGAAGGGCGGCAAGCGTCGCGGATGAATCGGGGAGGTTGTACCAATCGAGGTTGGGAAAATTTTCGGCGGCGATAAAGTCGAGCAAGCCGGAAATGAATCGCGGATGATCGTCCGCGCGGACAATCACGTCGAGATAATCCGAGATTTCAATGCTGCCGATCAAAAGCAGCGCGGGTTGATTTTCGTATTCCGCAATGAACAGCGGCGCGATGCCGATAAGTTTTTCATCTTCGCGCGCGCTGATTAAGATTAACCGCGCGTCTTGCCATTCGCCGCCGCCGCGATGTTCCCACCAAGCGCGTTGATACTCGTAGCGCAAAAAGGGAACGTCGCTGATCGATTCTTTTAAGAGATCGTTCCATGTTTGCGAATCAATTTCAGAAAAATCTTTGTGTAGTGTATAGTTCATAGCCGCCGAATTTTACCAGTTATAATGATAACGTCGTTGCGAGCGCGGCAAAGCGGTTCTTCTCAGAAGATGGCTTCGTCGCAAACAACGCTCCTCGCAATGACATTATCAGGATACCCACTTAAGGTTTATTCTTACATGCCGCTTGATCTTGCCATTACGCCGCTTTATCGCATCAACGGACAGAACTCTGCGAGCCTGCCCGGTTTGCTTGCGTTGACTCCGCCGCAACGCGCCGCGCATGGGCGCGAGCGCGATCGGTTGATTGCGTATTTATTGCTTGCGGGCAACTCCAGTTTTTCAATCAGCGAATATAAACAAGTCGCGCAAGACGCGGCGGATATGTTTTATCAAACGCCGGGCGCGCTGACTACGGCGTTACGCGCCGCCGCTGAATTGGTCAACGCGACGTTGTTGCAGCGCAACATGACCACCAGCGCGCAGAGTCAATACGCGGTGGCGTGGCTGACGCTTGCCGCGCTGCGCGACGCTCAATGCACGTTTTCGTTGAGCGGTCCCGCGCATGTATTTTTATTCGGACAAAATGAAGCGCGTCATATTCACGAGCCGACGGCGGCGGGCAAAGGCTTGGGCGCGAGTCAAACGGCAAACGTTTATTACGCTCAAGCGCAGTTAAACGCGGGCGACCGTTTGCTCTTTTTTGGCAGAGCGCCCAATGAATGGAACGCCGCGCTTGAAGATACGACTCCTTCGTCGCTGAACGCCATGCGCCGCCGTTTGGTTACATCTACGCAAGCCGATTTGAATGCGGTGTTGATACAAGCGACGGAAGGCGCGGGCGTGTTGAATTTATTAAGCGGAACGGAAGAAATAAAAAAAGAAGAAGCCGCGCCGTTGCCGCAACGCGACGAAACTATTTCGACGCCCGCAGCGACTCCATCGTCCGCGCATATTGTTCAGCCTGCGGAATACACAGCGCAAAACGTATCGCGCCCGATAGCGAATCCGTTGGCGAGTTTGCCGCGTAAGGCAAAAGATTTTCCGCCGTCCATCCCGCGCATTGCGCCGAGCGCTGCGAGCGCGCCAAAAGAAAATCGGGCGGAGGAAAATTTCAACGCGCCGAATCCGACTCCAAAGTTAGGCGCGTCGTCGCGCGAGCGTTCAAGGCGGACGCGTCAAACCGCGAAGTGGATCGCCACCGCGATCCAAACAACGCGCCGCGTCGGCGCATCTATCGGCGAGCGCTTGAAAATATTTCTGCCGCGTTTATTGCCGAATACTGAAGCGCGCGACTCCGTTTCGCTTTCGACAACGATGATGATTTTCATCGCGGTTTTGATTCCGTTGATTGTAGTGACTGTGGCGAGCGTGGTCTATTTGCGTTACGGGCGCAGCCAACAATATGAGGCGTATCTGCGGCAGGCGCAGGATATGCGCGCGCAGGCGTTGGCGCTGACGGATCCCATCGAGCAGCGCAAATCTTGGGAAGCCGTTTTGTTGAACGTGGATATCGCCGAGTCGCACAGCAAGACGGCGGATACGATCGCTTTGCGAAAAGAAGCGGAGGATAACCTCGATCAGTTGATGGGCATTACGCGCTTGCAATTTAATCCCGCGTTTAGCGCTAATTTGGGAATTGAAATCAGTCGCATGGCGGCAAGCGATACGGATTTGTATTTGTTGAATGCGACGAATGGGGAAGTCTTGCGCGCGCTGCCCACAAATAACGGGCGCGGTTTTCAATTGGATACAACGTTCAGTTGCAAGCCCGATAAGTACGGAGAAGTCACCGTCGGCGCGCTGGTGGATATTCTGGCGTTGCCAAGTTTGAACTTAAACAATGCGACGTTGCTTGGAATTGACGCGATGGGCAATCTTTTATATTGCGCGCCGGGACAAGTGGCGCAAGCCATTCCGTTGCCGACGCCCGATACCAATTGGGGGCGCGTTACCGCTTTTGTCATGGACGGCGGAAATTTGTATGTGCTGGATGCGCCCGCGCGCGCGGTGTGGGTCTACACCGGCAAAGACGGGTCGTTCATTGACCGTCCCTATTTTTTCTTCAGCGGGCAAACTCCTGAAAAGCAGGATGTGATTGACTTGGCGATTTCAGGAGACGATTTGTTTATGCTGCACGCGGACGGACACCTCTCGACTTGTTCTTACAGCCGCATTGCATTGAAACCGACGCGCTGCGTAGATCCGACTCCGTTGGTCAATCCTTTTGCGGCGTATCAGGGAGCCGATTTGTTTGCGAGCGCGCATTTTACGCAAATTTTATTTACGATGCCGCCCGATTCTTCTGCGCTTTTATTAGACGCGGATAACCAAAATTTGATGCGCTTTGCGCCGCGTTCGCTGGAGTTGCAAAATCAATTGCGCCCGACGACGGGAACTGCGAATCCAATTCCAGCGGGAGCGGTTGGCGCGGTTGCCATCGCGCCGAATCACGTTTTATATGCGGCGGTTAACGGACAAGTCTACTTTGCGACGAACATGCCGTAAGTTTTTTTGTAGAATCAAAAATCCCTTCGCAAAGAAGGGATTTTTTTGTGAGCGCGTCGGGACTCGAACCCGAAACCAACGGCTTAAAAGGCCGATGCTCTACCATTGAGCTACGCGCCCGTCACTAAAGCGCTCGGTATTCTATCATGTGAAAATCAGCGCGTCAACGTAATATTCAAAATTCATGGCGCGTCTATTCGGCGGAGGCAAAAATGACCGATGTTAAATATGTGACCGAAGCGGATTTTCAAGCCGAAGTGTTGAACGCCGAACTGCCCGTGTTGGTAGATTTTACGGCGACTTGGTGCCAGCCCTGCAAGATGATTGCGCCGATTGTGGCAGACCTCGCGCGGGAATGGGACGGCAAAGTCAAAGTCGTCAAATTGGACGCGGATCAGAATCCCAACGTGATGATGAAGTACGGCGTAATGGGAATCCCAACTTTGATGCTCTTCAAACGCGGCGAAATAAAAGAGCGCATGACGGGTTATCAGCCCAAAGAAAAACTTGCGGCAAAAGTCGCCCCGCATGTTGTGTGACGCAGACCTCCGAGGTTTTCAAAACCTCGGAGGTCTTTTTATTTCATCAAGTTAATCAGCGCGTACACGTCTTTTTTTGCCCACCCTGAAACTTCCGAAAGTTCCGCAGAAATATCTTTTGCCGATTTATCTTTATCCAATTCTTTTTGGATCGCGGCGCGCAATTTGTCTTCCGCCCACAAAGCGGATTCGCCTTTTGACTTTCCCGCGACTACCAAAGTAAACTCTCCGCGCGGCGACGACGCTTGGAAGTGTTCCATCGCGCCGCTGATTGGTCCGCGCCAATATTCTTCAAACATCTTGGTCATTTCGCGCGCGACGCAAATTCGACGGTCGCCTAAAACGGCAAGCAAGTCCTCAAGCGCATCAATGATGCGATGCGGCGATTCAAGAAAGATCAATGTGTAGGTCAGGCTTTCGATCTGACTTATAAATTTGCGGCGCTCGTTTGATTTGTGCGGGAGATAGCCGAGATATAAAAATGAATCTGTGGGCAAGCCCGAAGCGATCAAGGCGCTGATCGGCGCCGAAGGACCAGGCACGGGGATCACGTCGAAGCCTGCCGCGAGCGCGGCTTGAATCAACTCGTAGCCGGGATCGTTAATCGCGGGAGTTCCCGCATCCGATACTAATGCGACGTCGCCTTTTGAAAGATGTTCAAGGATGACGTCGAGTTTGGAAAGTTTGTTATGTTCAAAATAACTGGTGCGCGGCGTATTGATTTCAAAATGTTTGAGCAATAACCCCGTGTGGCGCGTGTCTTCGGCGGCAATGAGAGTCGCTTCGCGTAAAATGCGAAGCGCGCGCGCAGATAAATCTTCAAGGTTGCCGATAGGCGTGGCGACGAGGTAAAGTTTTCCCATGCGATTACGGACAGGCGCGGATGTCTATTCTATGAAGGACGCAGCCTGTGCCTTCGGGCGGTATTGCCATGCAACATTGATTGGTCGCGTTGAACGCCGCGTTCTGCGGACATTTGTTAAGGTCGGCGCTGACGGTTGTCGGCGCGCAAATTTTCAAGTCAAAAGAAAAAGAGGATCTGCCCGTGCAAGATATGGAAGTTTTTCCGTTGCGCGTTTTTTCCACTTTGCAGAAAAAATTGGGGTTGAGCGATTCAAAGGTTGCGCTTTCGGGAATCGAAATGGTTGTGTAAGGAATTTTTGCGACGCAAAATTTATCAATCTCTGTAATGGCAGGCGTTGGGATGACGATCTCTGCGGCGCAGTTGGGTGCGAAGGAAATCGCCGATGGCGCGACGGCTTCCGTCACTGGGATAGACGTGGCGGCGGCTGTTTGGGTCGGGGCTTTTGTCGGCGAAGTTGTGAAGGTCGGCGCGGGAGTTGGCGAGGCGGTTAATGCGGGCGTAAATAATTGATTGCGTAATAAAAAGAATCCTATGACGGCGATCAGGAAGATAACGCCTGTAATGGCAAAACCTGTTTTTCCGAATGAAGGTTGAATCGCTTTGCTTGCGGATGTAAAATCGCCTTCGTGCCCAAAAGCGACTCGATTGAGCGCTTTGGCGAGTTCAATCGGCGTGGCGTAGCGTTGGGTTTTGTCCTTTGCCATCGCGGTCTTGATGATCGTATCTATTTCAACGGGCAGGCTGGGGAGCGCTTTCAAAATTTCAGGCACAGGTTCGGTGACATGTTTTACGGCGACGCCGATATTCGTGTCGGCGATGTAAGGTCGCTTGCCGCTCAGCGCTTGATAAATGATCGCGCCCAAACTATAGATGTCGCTGCGGCTGTCAAGTTTTTTCCCCTGCGCTTGTTCGGGACTCATGTACGCGGGCGAGCCAATGGCTTTGCTGTCGGTGAGGTTTCCCGTTGAGCCTGATAATTTGGCAATGCCGAAATCTGAAATGTAAGGGATGTTTTCGTTGTCGAAGAGAATGTTGTCGGGTTTGAGGTCGCGGTGGATTAAGCCTTGTTGATGAGCGTAGGCGAGTCCCTTGGCGACCTTTTCAACAATGCCCGCCGTTTCCAGTAAAGAAAGTCTGCCCGTTTTGATTCGATCTGCGAGCGAGCCGCCTTTCATGTAGCGCATCACAAAGTAGGGTTGTCCGTCATCGTCGCCCACATCGTAGACGGTGACAATGTTGGGATGTTCTAATTTAACTAGATTTTTGATCTCGCGCTCGAAGCGCGCGCGGAACGCCAGATCGTGCAACATTTCGCGCGGCAGGACTTTGACCGCGACTTCGCGATTCGATCTTGGGTCTACCGCGCGATAAACGGTTCCCATGCCGCCGCGTCCCAATTCAGATATGATTTTGTAGCGACCAAAGTTTTTGGGAAGTTCCGTCATGCGCGCAAGTATAACCATATCAATATAATGGCGCAACGTTAAAAGCGGATATTTCAAATTCAGAGTTTGTTGTGTTGACGCGCTAAAAGAATTGGGTATAATGCAGTCTGCTATTAACGCGACTCGGTATTTATTCCAATGTAGAATAGGACTTTGCAGATGCCTGATCTTTTATTAGATGTTAAAGAACTTGAGACGCAGTTCAAGACTCCTGAAGGAATTGTTCACGCGGTTAACGGCGTCTCTTTCCATTTGAAAGAAGGCGAGACGTTAGGCGTGGTAGGCGAAAGCGGTTGCGGCAAAAGTGTGACCATGCTTTCGGTGTTGAAGTTGATCGCTTCTCCTCCCGGAAAAATTGTCGCGGGCGAAGCGTTCTTTTCGGGCAAAGACCTTTTGAAAATGTCTAACGAAGAAATTCGTCATGTGCGCGGAGCGCAGATCGCGATGATCTTCCAAGACCCGATGACTTCGCTCAACCCTGTGCTGACCATTGGTAAACAACTGGAAGAGCCCTTGGAACTTCATCTGGGAATGACCAAACAGCAGGCGCAGACGCGCGCGGCGGAACTGCTTGAAATGGTGGGAATTCCAAACGCCAAAGATCGCTTAAGCGATTATCCTCATCAATATTCGGGCGGGATGCGTCAGCGCGTGATGATCGCGATGGCGCTTTCGTGCAACCCGCAAATCTTAATCGCCGACGAACCGACCACCGCATTGGACGTCACCATTCAGGCGCAGATTATGGATTTGGTCAAGCGTTTGCGCGACGAACTCGGCATGGCGATCATTTGGATCACGCATGATCTAGGCGTAGTTGCAGGTTTGGCTCAGCGCGTGTTGGTGATGTACGGCGGTTGTATCATTGAAGAATCTTCCGTGATTGATCTATTTGCAAATCCCAGCCACCCATATACCATCGGTTTGATCGGCAGCCTGCCGCGCGTGGACGGCAAGCAACAAGGGCGTTTGTTTTCGATTGAAGGACAGCCTCCCGTTCTTTATCAAAAACCTCAATCTTGTCCGTTTGCGCCGCGCTGTAAGTGGGTGATGGAACGTTGCTGGAAAGAAAATCCGACTCTTGACCCAATTTCAGACGAACATCGCATCGCGTGCTGGGTTGACGTCAAAACGGGGAGACCTCGCTAATGTCTAACAATAATAAACATGAAGTGTTGTTGAAAGTAGAAGACCTCAAGATGCACTTTCCCATCTATCGAGGCGTGTTCCAGCGTCAAGTGGGAGCGGTTCACGCGGTGGATGGAGTCTCGTTTGAGGTGCATCGCGGCGAAACGCTTGGACTAGTGGGCGAATCTGGTTGCGGTAAATCCACTACGGGACGCGCCATCTTGCAATTGTATAAGCCCACTGCCGGACATGTGTCTTTTGGCGGCATAGATCTAGTCTCGCTCAAACGCGAAGAAATGCGCGGAATGCGCCGCGAGATGCAGATGATCTTTCAAGACCCGTATGCCAGTTTGAATCCG
This sequence comes from bacterium, assembly GCA_036170295.1. Lineage (GTDB taxonomy): Bacteria > Chloroflexota > Anaerolineae > Anaerolineales > Villigracilaceae > Villigracilis. Next base: position 5,186 of record JAVHOY010000329.1, on the reverse strand, counting down.
CGTATGACCGTCAGCGAAATTGTCGGCGAACCTCTCATTGTCCACAATGCGGCTGCTGGGAAAGAGATTCAAGAACGCGTTGATCATTTACTTAATTTGGTGGGGTTAAACGCTAAATTTTCTGGTCGTTATCCGCATGAGTTTTCAGGCGGACAGCGTCAGCGCATCGGTGTTGCGCGCGCATTGGCGTTGCAACCTTCGTTCATCATTTGCGACGAGCCGATTTCCGCGTTGGACGTATCCATTCAAGCGCAGGTCGTGAACTTATTGGAGGAATTGCAAGAGCAATTCAACCTGACCTATTTGTTTATCGCACATGATCTTTCCATGGTGCGTCACATCAGCAAGCGCGTGGCGGTCATGTATCTCGGCGTGATTATGGAGTTGGCTGATCGCGATGATCTTTATCAATCGCCGCTTCATCCTTACACTCAGGCGTTGCTTTCTGCGGTTCCTATTCCCGATCCAGTTGCAGATGCAAATCGCAAGCGCACAATTTTAGAGGGCGATGTTCCTTCGCCGGTCAACCCGCCTTCGGGTTGCCGCTTCCGCACACGTTGCCCAATTGCCCAAGCGGTTTGCGCGGAATCGCGTCCTGAATTTCGTGAGATAAAACCAGGTCACTTTGTAGCCTGTTTTTTTGCAGAGCGATTTGTATAAAACGCTCGTATAGGTTAAAAAAATATAAGGAGGTGATGTCTACTTTGAGATATTTGTAATTGCGCGTAATACGTCGTATCCAAAAATCACTACTATTTTTTGAGGAGAAGAAAAAAATGCGTAAAATGTTTGCTTTATTAAGCCTTCTTGTCATCGCCAGCATGGCTCTTTCAGCCTGCGGCGGCGCAGCGGCTCCCACAACAGCAGCTACGGCTGCTCCCAATGCAACTACAGCTCCTGTTGCCACCGCTACTGGCGGCGCTACTGCTGCTGCTGGATCCAAGGACCCAACCACTTTTGTTGTGGCTGAATCTGAAGTGGGTATTGATACCCTTGATCCCGCATTGGCTTACGACACCGCTTCGGGCGAAGTGATCCAGAATGTCTACGAAACTTTGGTCTTCTATGATGGCGAAGCCACTGATAAATTTGTCCCGATGCTTGCCTCTGAATTGCCGACCGTTTCCGCTGACGGCTTGACCTATACCTTCAAAATCCGCTCTGGCGTGAAATTCCACAACGGCGACGTGATGACCCCGTCTGATGTCGCTTATTCCTTCCAGCGCGGTTTATTGCAGGGCGGCACTTCCTCCCCGCAATGGCTGCTCACTGAGCCGTTCTTCGGCGTCGGTGTGGATGATATTGCCCTTGTAGTTGATCCTGCCGGCACTCTCTATGATGACCGCGCGCTTTTGTCTGCTTTCGATCCTGCTGCTGTTAAGGCTGCTTGCACCACCGTTCAGTCCGCGATTGTGGCTGACGATGCCGCTGGCACCGTTACCATGACCCTTAAACAAGCTTGGGGACCTTTCCTCGCTACTATCGCCCAGACTTGGGGCTCCGTCATGGACAAGAAGTGGGTTGCCGACAACAAAGGCTGGGATGGTTCTTGCGATACATGGCAGAACTTCTACGGCATGGCTTCCGCTGACGATCCTTTCAGCGGCATTACCAACGGCACTGGACCCTTCACTCTTGATAAATTCGCCAACGGCGAAGAGATTGACTTGGTCAAGAACGCCAATTACTGGGGCGATCCCGCCAAACTTGATCGTGTCATCCTCAAGCAGGTCCCCGAGTGGGGCACTCGCTTTACCATGATGCAGACTGGCGATGCTGACGTCGCTACCGTTCCTTCCGCCAACCGCTCCCAGATGGACGCTTTAGTGGGACAGTTTGCTACCTATGACGCCGCCACAAACACCTACGGCGCATTGCAACAAGTCTGCGGCTACGACGCTTCTGCTTTAGGCGCCGCTAAGTTCACCGCTTGCGCCGCTGGCGCAACTGGCACAGGTGGACCTTTCATCCTGCGCATCGGTCGTCCAGTCATTAGCATGGACGTGCTGTTGCCTAACTGGAATATCGCTACCTCAAAGGAAAGCCCGAACCCCTACATTGGCTCCGGTCAATTGGATGGCAATGGCATTCCGGCTGATTTCTTCAGCGACGAACACATCCGCAAGGCTTTTGCCTATTGCTTCGATTGGAACACACTGATTAATGATGTGTTCAGCGGCGAGGCGGTTCAGTCCTTCCAACTGCCGCTCCCCGGTATGCCAGGCTTCTTCCCTGACACTCCCCATTACACCTTCGACCTTGACAAATGTAAATCTGAATTCGCTGCCTCCACGCTCAAGTCGGCAGACGGCAAGTCCGTGATGGACGTCGGTTTCCGCCTTCAGATGGCTTACAATCAAGGCAACTCCACCCGCCAGACCATTGCTGAGATTCTGGCTGGCAACTTGGCTCAGGTCAACGACAAGTTCCTTGTTGAAACCCTTGGTCTCCCGTGGCCCGCTTATCTAGCCTCGCAGCGCGCCCACCAGCTCCCGATCTTGACCGGCGGCTGGCAGGAAGACATCCACGACCCGCACAACTGGTATCAGCCTTACACCACTGGCACTTACGGCGGTCGTCAGGGTTTGCCTGCGGATGTTACGGATCAATTCAAGACGATCCTCAACGCCGGCGTTTCTGAGATCGACCCCGCCAAGCGCGCCGATATCTACAAAACAGCCAACCAGTTGTACTATGATCTGGCTGTCGGCATTCCGCTAGAAGTGACCACCACCCACGGCTTTACCCAGAACTGGGTGCAGGGAATCGTTTACAACCCGATCTTCCCCGGCTTCTACTATTACACAATCTCCAAGCAATAAGTCAATCACTTGAAATAAATACGGAGGTCTGGAAACAGACCTCCGTATCTCCTTCAAATTCTGATTTGTAGAGCGCAAAGAACGAAAGTCCTTTGCGCTTCAGAAGCCAGAATCATATTTTTTAGAAAGAGGTTGTCTAATGACTACATATATAATTCGACGTTTGTTGCTGGTGCCTGTACTTCTTTTTGGAGTGACCGTGCTGATCTTCGGCATGTTGCAACTCCTCTCCCCAGTTGAGCGCACGGCATTGTATGTTAAAGATATGCCTAAAAACAACAATCAAATTCCAGCCTTGATCCGACGCTACGGCTTTGACCAACCGTTCTATGTTCAATATTGGACATGGCTGGTGGGTAAGGTTGACAAAGCCTCCGGCGTACGCGAGGGCGGTATTCTCTACGGTAATTTTGGATATTCCCGCTCGGCTTCCCAGCCGGTCGCGGAGTTGATTGCGCGTCGCTTCCCTAATACGCTCGACCTAACGATTTGGACAATCGCCCCGATGATTTTGGTAGGTATATGGATGGGCGTACAGGCTGCGGTGCATCATAACGGTTTTATAGATCAAGCATCCCGCGTTTTTAGTATTGTGGGAACATCTTTCCCAACGTTCGTGTTTGGCTTGTTGATGTTGCTTATTTTTTATGCAAATTTGCACTGGTTCTCCCCCGGTCGTTTATCAGATAATTACAATCAAATTGTTGAATCCGGCGCTTTCACGCATTACACCTCGCTTCTCACTTTCGATTCCCTCTTGAATGGTCGTTTCGATATTTTTCTTGATGCGTTGCGGCATATGTTCCTGCCCATTTTGACCCTCTCTTATATTAGCTGGGCTACCTTCCTACGCGTGACGCGCGGCTCCATGCTCGAAACCCTGCGTATGGAATATGTCACTACCGCGCGCGCTATGGGTTTGCCTGAACAAGATGTGATCTTCAAACACGCTCAACCGAACGCTATGTTGCCAGTGCTGACAATGGCAGGATTCAGTATTGTGGGCTTGCTTGGCGGTGTGCTTATTACAGAAACAGTTTTCAACTACCCGGGCATTGGTTCAGCGGCGGCGCGCGCGGCTGTCAGTTTGGATGTGGTCGCCATGCTTGGCTTTGCTCTCTTCAACGGGTTGATCTTGATCGTTGCTAATCTGGTTGTGGATGTTATGTATGCGTTCGTTGACCCGCGCGTACGCTTATCATAAGGAGATTTATCATGACTGAAACCATCCCTACTGGCGATAATAGTTTATTAGCGGAGAGCGTTTCCGATCGCAAGATTAGCTGGCTTGAACGTTTTCTTGGTCCGGAAAATTACCGCATTATTACAGGCTTACTTAAGACTCCAGCTTCGATTGCGGGCTTTATTTTGATCGCGTTTTTCATATTTATAGATATTGCCGCCCCATTAATTATTCCGGCAGTTACTCCCAACGATCCTTATAAAATTCCGCGCGATGGCTTTAAATCTGACCCGCGCCCGATGGGTTCAGAGTGGACTCGAAATGTTCCGGATGTTCCCTTTTGGTACAAGGCGGTAACCGGAAAAGATAAATGGGTTCATCTGCTGGGCACCTCCGAAGGTCAGTACGATATCTTCTACGGCATCGTCTGGGGTACGCGGACGGCGTTCAAAACTGGTTTAGTAGTTACCATAGCCACGTTCCTGATCGGCATCATCTATGGATCTATCTCGGCTTATTATGGCGGCTGGGTAGATAACATCCTCATGCGAATTGTGGACGTTTTGATGATTCTGCCCAGTATTTTGGCGGTTCTCATTTTGGCGGCTGTTTTAACTCCTAAGATCGGTAAAAGTCTAATACCGGCAATGATTGCGTTAATTGCATTTGGCTGGATGGGATACTCGCGTATCATTCGCGGAGACATCCTTTCCATCAAAGAGCGCGACTACGTTCTGGCTGCCCGCGTGATTGGCGTGAAAGATAGTCGCATCCTCTTCCGCCATATTCTTCCTAACGCCATCTTCCCCACGTTAGTATTGGCGTCTCTTGCCATTGGCGATGTGGTGCTTTCCTTCGCGGCATTATCATTTCTTGGCATCGGCACAGAAGTAGGCTACGCCGACTGGGGACAAGTGCTTTCCTTTGCCCGCAACTGGATCACCAGCCTAAACACTTATTGGTACATCATCGTCTGGCCCGGCTTGGCTCTCGTGCTTTACGTCATGGGCTTCAACCTTGTCGGTGACGCGCTACGCGATGTGCTTGACCCTCGTATGCGCGGAAAATCTTAACCCAGATTTCTTTTTCAAATATTTGGAACAGCCCTGCAAAAAGCGGGGCTATTCTTTTTAATTTGCAAAGATAAGCGGATGAATTACTTGTATAATTGACGCACGCTT
>JAVHOY010000328.1:23455-25084 GCA_036170295.1 bacterium | reverse complement strand
GGACATTTCAACGCGGTCATTTTTGTTCCGCAAATGTCGCAAATCATCGAAGGCGCGCCCGACGACCGCCGCCGCTATCTCAATCTTGCGCTCGCGCAAACCGTTCCAACTTACGCGCATATTTTGAGCGAATACAATCAGGCGTTAACTCAGCGCAACGCGCTGCTCAAAATATTATCCGAGCGCGGCGGCGATTCGAATCAACTTCAAGTGTGGGATGAAACGCTGGCGCGACTCGGCGCGCAAATTATTTTGTGGCGCATTCAAGCGGTGCAGGAAATCGAACGCTTCGCGTCGCGCATCCACCATGAATTGACTCGCGGCGCGGAAATTTTGCGCCTCGCGTATGAACCCGCGTATGATCCGCTCTCGAAACCGAATCGGCAACTTGGATTGAAACTTGACGCGCCCATTGATCGCTCCGCGCTGGAGTTGGATCAAATTCAAAAGGGATTCATAGCGCGATTAAAAACTTTACGCGGCGAAGAGATCGCGCGCGGCATAACGACGATTGGTCCGCACCGCGACGATTTGCGCTTCATCATCAACAAAGCGGACGCGAGCGATTACGGTTCGCGCGGACAAATCCGCACGACGCTGCTGGCGCTCAAACTCGCCGAAGTGGAATGGATGAAGAAACGCACCGGCGAATGGCCCGTGATTTTATTGGACGAGGTCATGGCTGAGTTGGACGCTCACCGCCGCGCAGACTTGTTAAAATATATTGGCAAGGGCGAACAGATTTTGTTTACCGCAACAGATTTGAGCGCGTTCTCGGCAGAGTTCGTTGAGCAAGCGGAAGTTTGGGACGTGAAAAGCGGCGCAGTCGCGCCGAGAAAATAAAAAATAAAAGGGAAACTATGAATTCAAAAACTTACCGATATTTCGATATTATTCTTGGACTCTTTGTCGCCGTGTTATTGATAAGCAACGTTGCATCCTCCGCAAAAATTATTGACATGGGCTTCAGCATTTTCAAAATCCCGATGGCGTTTGACGCGGGAACGCTGCTCTTCCCCATTAGTTATGTCTTCGGCGATATTCTCACCGAAGTCTACGGCTATCAGCGCTCGCGCCGCGTGATCTGGATGGGATTCTTCTCGCTCGCGCTGGCGGCTTTAGTCTTTTGGGTCATTAGCGTTTTGCCGGGCGAAGTCACCTGGCAAGGATACGCGGGCGACAACGCCTATCAAGCCATTCTCGGCGGCATGAGCAGCGGCGGCATAGCGCTGGCAAGTCTGACGGGTTTTTGGCTCGGCGAATTTTCCAATTCATTCGTACTCGCTAAAATGAAAATCCTAACGAACGGGCGCTGGCTATGGTCGCGCACAATCGGAAGCACGATTGTCGGCGAGCTGGTGGATACAGTCGCGTTCGTTGCGGTGGCGTCGGCGTTTAAGGTCTTTCCGTGGAGTTTGTTCCTCACGCTGACAGTTGCGAATTATCTTTTCAAAGTGACTGTGGAAGCTGTAATGACCCCGCTAACATACGTCGTTGTCCGCGCGTTGAAGAAAGCGGAGCATGAAGATTATTATGATCGCGATACGGACTTCAATCCGTTTGTAATACAGTAGACTTCTTGCATAAGCAAAAGATATCCACGAAGTTCAAGAATGCCGTGTGGCTTCG
>JAVHOY010000328.1:0-23355 GCA_036170295.1 bacterium | reverse complement strand
ACTTCTTGCATAAGCAAAAGATATCCACGAAGTTCAAGAATGCCGTGTGGCTTCGCGTTCTTCGTGGATAAAAAAGACTTTTACAAAAAATCTATTGAAAATATCCCAGCGCTAATCTGAGTCTTTGCTCCACATCATCAGGCGCGTCTTTGGGAATGGCTTGCAACGCGGTTTGCGCTTCGATCACCGAGTAGCCTAAAGAAGTCAACGCGGCGAGAACCTCGCTATCGGTATCGGAAATCGCGGCGAGTTTGGAGAGCGCATCTGTGGGTTTGAGTTTATCTTTGAGATGCAACGCAATCTTCTGCGCTGATTTTTTTCCCACGCCCGGCACACGCGAAAAAATTTCTGGCTCTTCGGAAAAGACAGCGCGTTGCACAGCATCCACCGTTAATGTGGAAAGGACCGACAATGCAACTTTTGGACCGATCCCGTCTACGCCGAGCAACATGTGGAAAAGTTCGCGGTCAGCCTGTGATTCAAAGCCGTACAAGATCAAAGCGTCTTCGCGCACGATGAGATGCGTAAACAGGAAAAGGACTTCGCCTGATTTGACGCGTCCGCGCAAAGGCGCAGGAACAAAGACTCTTAATCCCACGCCGCCAACTTCAACGACAAGGGCATTCTCTTCAATTTGGGAGATTTCTCCGCGCAGGGTTGCTATCATGGGTCTATTTAACCACAAATACTTGTCTCAGCGCTAGGCATTCTTTGTATACCGATTCAGTTGGCGGAAACTAAAGTAAATTCTATTTGCCAGAATAAAGAAACGCGGCTATAATCCGCCTCGCTCAAATCGGGGCGTGGCGCAGTCCGGTAGCGCGCTTGCATGGGGTGCAAGAGGTCGCAGGTTCGAATCCTGTCGCCCCGACAAATAGAGCATAAAGCCGCCCTTTCAAAAGGACGGCTTTGCTTTTTTATAAACTTCGCGCTCCCATAACGCCGATAAAATTTGCTGTCCACAGCTCGTAATAAATATAGCGAGTTGGTCCAAAGTTAAGATCGCCGCTCGATTGATTTCTCCTGCGCTATCAGGTTTTGATTTTCAGGATTATGCCCGCGCGCCAATCTGCCCCAGACAAAAGACGTTTGAATCGTGATATATTTTGCGAAATTAAAAATGGAGAAGAGTCGATGACCCGCGATGAAGCCCTCGCGCTCGTGCGCGAATTTGTAAAGAATGAAGGTCTTGTGCGTCACATGTTTTCGGTGGAAGCCGCAATGCGTTTCTACGCCGAAAAATTTGGCGAGGATGTCGAGCGCTGGGGAGAGATCGGTTTGCTGCACGATTTTGATTGGGAGATTCATCCCACGCTGGAGGGACATCCGCAAAAGGGAGCGGCAATTTTGCGCGAACGCGGCGTAAGCGAAGATATCGTTCAGGATATTCTCAGCCACGCGGATCATACCGGCGTGCCGCGCAATACGCTCCGCCGCAAAGCCATCGCAGCGTGCGACGAAGTTACGGGACTCGTCACCGCCGTCGCGCTAGTGCGCCCTTCGCGTTCGTTATATGATCTTGAAGCGTCATCGGTGAAAAAGAAATGGAAAGATAAAGCCTTCGCCGCCGGCACAAACCGCGACGAAATGGAACGCGACGCGCGCGAATTCGGCGTGGAACTTTGGGAACACGTCGGCAATGTCATTCTCGCCATGCGTAAGATCGCGCCTGAATTGGGCTTGGTTGGAAATCTGGACAGCCGTCCATAGCAATTTTTTAACAGGTTCAAAAAATTAACATAATTGTCAGCTTTTGCCGACAAGCGCCCCTTGTTTATTTTTCTCACTTTGACGTATAATACAAGCATCTCAGGAAACCTTCTTGAGAAATCATAAAGAAAGGAGAAAAAATACCATGTTATTCGCCCCTAAAGAAAAAGGTCAGGGCCTCGTAGAATATGCGCTCATCCTCGTTTTAGTTGCTATTGTTGTTATCGCAGCGCTTATGATCCTTGGACCATTGATCGGAAACGTATTCAGCACCATCAACTCCAGCCTTACTTTCTAGTCTGGAAGTTAGTGCAAAATGAAAACCGCGAACTAGCAATAGTTCGCGGTTTTTTGTTTGCTTCTTACGCAAAGGCGATCTTCTCCGAATTCCTGCGTAGCGACTCGACTGCCGCAAATGTGGCTTTGGTCACGCCGATCAATTGCTCATACGGGATTGGCGGTTCGTCGCCATCTTTAATGGCTTTGGCAAACGCGGACATTTCGTTCTTCCAGCCTTTATCCTGCGCCATTCTTGTTTCTTTCTTCTTTCCATCTTCTATCGTTGTTAAGGAAACGTAATCATCCAAAATGGAGATTTGTCCTTCGCAAAAAACTTCAAGCCGTTCTTTGGGAAAAGATTTATCGCCGTTGGCAAGATAATCTACAATGCCAATCGAACCGTCGGGGAAAGCAAAAGTCATGCTGACGTTATCTTCGCGGTATTTACCAACATCGGGCAAGGCGTGGGTTGTGACGGAAATTGGCGACGCGCCGACAAGAAACGTTATCAGGTCAATGAAATGACAGGCTTCGCCGATGATGCGCCCGCCGCCGATTTGCTCATCCTGCGTCCAATGATTCAGCGGAATGTAGCCCGCGTTGATTCGATAATGGGCATAGATGGACGATGGACGATGGACGATGGACGATTTTAGTTGTTGAGCGAGGGGAGAGAAGCGTCGGTTAAAACCAGTCATCAGTAAACAGCGATCAGTAAGCAGTAACTGTTTACTAATCGCTGATAACTGTTTACTATTTATCGCCAACGGTTTCTCGACAAAAACATGCTTGCCAGCTTTCAGCGCTTTGACAACTAAATCAGCGTGAGAATCATGTCGCGTAAGGATGGCAATTGTATTTATATTTGGATCATTGATGATCTCATCTTCAGATGACGTGGCGTATTGAAAGCCAAACTTCTTTCCCGAATGCTGCGCGTGAAGTCCGCCGGATGACGCGACGCCGACAAGTTCAAAATCTTTGTTGTTTTTTATAACGGGAAGCAGAGTCGCATTTGCGTAAAGTCCCGCGCCGAGAACGCCAAGTTTAACAACGTTTGAATGTTTGAGCGTTTGAACGTTGAACGTTACAACGTTTGAACGTTTCAACTTCTCAACGTCATTTGAATACGTCAATAATACGCCAAGAAAACTTTCTTTCTTTTTGCCTGTGATGACTTCATACGCCTTCGCGCCTTGTCCAATTGGGAAGCGATGCGTAATGAGACTTTCGACCTTCAACTTTCGACTTGCCAACAAATCTACAACGGCTTGGAAGTTGCGCCCTTCCGTCCATCTAATGTAGCCAATGGGATAATCGTTTCCATTTTCTTCGTAACTTGAGTCGTAGCGACCAGGTCCGTAGGAACGCGAGTTGATGAAGGCAAGTTCTTTTTCGTAATAAATTTTTCTGGGAATGTTTAATCCCACTGCGCCGGTAGCGACTATTCTTGCGCGATCTCTGGCGATGACTCCCGCAAGCTCGACGGGATCGTTTGAGGACGTATCCGCGCAAATGATAATCGCGTCAAAGCCGCGATTGGCGGTGAAACTTTGGGACGCTGATTCGGCTTGCGCGCGCTGAACCGTATCAAGTCCAAGCGCAGCCGCGAGCGCGACGCGCTTCGGGTCAAGATCAATACCGAGAACGTTGCATCCCGCCGCAGCCGCCACCTGAATCGTCAATAATCCTAAAAGACCTAAACCAATAATTGCGACATTTTCGCCGAGTTGAGGTTCCGCCAAACGAAAACCATGCAATGCGATTGCGCCGAGCGTGGTAAACGCGGCGGATTCAAAATCCACATTTTTGGGGAGCGGGGTTAAAAGATTGCGCGGCACGACATTGTATTCGGCGTGCGAGGCGTAACCTCCGCCCGCGCACGCCACGCGCTGACCAATCTTGAAGCCTTGCATATTTTTTCCAAGCGCGACAATCGTCCCAGCGGACGAATAACCCAACGCCATCGGCTGATCGAGACGATTGAAGACAGCCTGCACGGTTGGGATGACGCCTTCGCGCTTCGCTTTATCAAGCGTTTGCTTGACGAGATCAGGACGCGAGCGCGCTTTGCCCACGAGACTTTTTTCGGCAAACTCAACGACCATGCGCTCCGTGCCAGCCGAGACAAGCGACGCGGAAACTTTTACGAGGGCTTGCCCTTCGCGCGGAGTGGGGATGGGAATTTCTTCGACTGTGGTTTTTCCGGTTTTTATATTTTGGAGGAGTTGTTTCATGTTATTTTACGATTTGTAGAGGAAAGTATAATGCGCCTTGACGCGAATCTTTTATGTTTTTTGCGTTCATCGCTCCCCCGCATCAAAGCGTAAAACAATGAGACAAGCGTTTAGTTTTTTAACAAACGCGCTAAATCTCTCGCGCATTTTTCGGGTTCTTTGAACAGCACGCCTTTCATGCCGAGTTTCTCGCACGCTTCAATGTTAACCGTCGCATCGTCCACAAAGACGGCTTCATCCGCATTGACATTCGCTTGTTGTAATGCGAGTTTATAAATTTTGGATTGCGGTTTCGCCGCGCCAACTTCTGCTGAAATAGTGAGGCTGTCGAAAGCGTCAATCATCTTTTCTTTGGTCATATATCCGCGCAGACCGCTCCACGCGTTGGAGATTAATCCCGTGTGGAATTTTCCGCGCAACGCACGGATGTATTGAATCAATTCGCGGTCAATGACGTCTCCGCCGAAGAACGCGCTTTGAAACGCCTGAGATTCTGACGCGGGCAGTTTCAATTTTTTCAACACTTCCAGCCAATGCGTTTCTTCGCTGATCTCGCCCAGCGACGCGCGCTTCGACGATTCACTGGCGAAGACAGCTTTATCAATGTCGTCGTAATCCATATTAAAGCGCTCCGCCAATTTCTGGCGGGGCGCTTGATATTCGGTGCGTAGAATCACGCCGCCAAAGTCAAAAAATACTGCGCGGATGGACATGCTTCGCGCCTATTTCTTTTTGGGAGACGCAGGTTTCTTTGCCGCAGGTTTTTTCGCGGCGGGTTTCTTCACGGCAGGCGCTTTGGCAACGGCGGGTTTCTTTGCGACAGGTTTCGCGGATGTTTTCTTCGCCGCTGGTTTTGCAACTGCCTTTTTCGCAGCGGGTTTTACTTCCGCTTTTTTATCAAGCGCGGCTTTCAGCGCTTTAGGCAAAGGCTCAGTCTTAAGAAAAGCGGAGGCAGGCGCTTCCACTTTGGGAGCGGGAGGCGGCGCAACGCGGACAGGTTCGACGGGCGCGGCGACTTGATGTTTGGCGGCTTCTTGCCAGTTGGGGAAGAACAACTCCATCCGCTGGCGCGAAATCGAATTGGCGCGGCGGCAACGCGGACAATGCGCGTCGTAATGGCTTTGGTTTCTTTCGTTCATCGTAACAATTGCGCTCAGCATTTCGACGCGGCTGAGGGTGAACGGAGTCTGACAGTAGATACAACGCAGGTTCATAGTAAATATCCTTTCATGGATGACAAGTGTGGGTTGATTCTACCCTGAAATTCAGCGCCTTGCGGAACTACTTTCTGTTTTTGTCATTTGTTCATTTCCAGCCATTCTTCGCGCAGGATGCCCATCCACAAACTATCGTAGCGGACTCCGTCGCGCAAGCCTTCGCCGCGCATTCTGCCCTCCAATTTATATCCCGCTTTTTGGTAAGCCTTGAATGCGCGTTCATTGTATGAATGTAAGCCGAGCGTAATGCGGCGCAGATTGAGTTCAAGGAATCCATATTGCGCGACGAGTTTCACCGTGTCTGTGCCGTATCCGCGACCCCAATAATCGCGGTCGGCGATGACGATATAAAACCACGCGTCGCCATGGATCAAATTGGGGACGAGTCCCGTCAAGCCGATGTATTTATTTTCCGCGAGCGTATAAATTGAAAACCGATAAGCGCGCGGCGGGTCTTTTGAATATTCTTTTTCGTAAAACTCTTTCAACTTTTTTTCCGACCATAAATACGCGGGGTCGGCGTCTGCGAGGCGATGCGTCTCAGTGTCGCGGTCCCAATGGACGAAGGCTTTCGCCATGACTTCAGGAGATGCGTTTGATAAGCGCACAAGATTCCCGCAATAGATGTCTTTCATCGCGCTACCCTCGCCCTTGATTTTGATTGCGCCATTCGGAGTTGAGCAAGCCAAACGAGACGGCGTCCCAAAATTCTCCGTCGCGGTTCAAGGCTTTGCGCCTGCGAATCTCTTCCACAAATCTAAACTTTTGAAAGAGCCGCAGCGCGCCTGCGTTATACGCGGGGACAATTGCGCTGACGCGGTATAGATTCAATTCGCCAAACGCGTAGCGCAGCAACATGCTCAACGCCTGCGAGCCGAATCCTTTGCGACGATCTTCTGCCGCGCCGATGCCAAGTCGTAGAAAACCGTTGCCGTTCGTCCAATCAATCCACTCCACAACTGCCTTGCCAATGAAGCGGTCGTCTTCGCGCGCGCGAATGGTAAAGTAAAAAAGATTTTTTTCTTCTTCCATTTCTTTTTCGATGGCTTCGTATTGCTTCTTAATCATCGCGGGCGAAAACGGACGCGCGGGTTTGATCTCCATCAGGCGCATGAATTCTGCGTCATGCGTCCATTTGGATTCAATCTCAGGATGCGCTTCATGGTCAATGGGACCGAAGCGAATATCCTGTGATTCAAATAATTGAGTTTGTATAGCAAGCATAGCGACATTCTCCCAAAAAAATCGGCGACGGCAAAGTCTTCAGACTTGCAGTCCACGACATAAATATCGCGTTACGGATTTGAAGTCAATATCCTGCCAGCGAGTAACGCGTCCAAAGTCTCTTGCGCGAGACGCAGTTTTCCGGGCGTGAGAATCGTCGGGTCTACATCCGCAATACCCAGCGGAGATTGAACCGCGATCCCGCCTTGCCCCGCGACCAATGCAGTCCACGCGCTTTGGATCGCCTTGATCGTATCGGGGCGAATGGTCATCACCCAGCCGCCGGGTCGCGGCTCTGGCATCGAAGTCCCGATGATGTTTACGCCTTGAGTTCCTAAGTAAGATAGAAAATCAGGGTTCGCCAGCGTGGGATAAATATAAAGCGTTTGCACCTTACGGTCGTTGATCAACACGTTGGCATAACCGCCATAACGTTCCGGCTTTTCATCGGACGGAATATCAATGTATTGAGGGTATCCAAGTTCGTAAAGCAGAAAGGTTCGACACTGTCCGCAATAATAGGATTTGCCGTTGTTGAAAGCGTAAAAAGCGCGCTGCCCATCGGGGTCGTCTTTTGGAATTACCATGCCGATCAAATATTCGTCTGTGATCATTGCCGCGACATAGCCCGCCAGAAAAGCGGGCAGTTCCACTTGATTGTCGCCCGCCAACACGCTGACATTTCCGCCCGCCGTCAGGTTGGGAATATTCACCGCAAGGAATTGCACATTCGGCGCGGCGGAAGCGTAAGCGACAATGCCCGGATCGGGCGGCAATACAATGGCGACTTTCAGCGTCGGATCGGTCAAATCCATCGCGGTCAACGCGTTGCGGACTTGAAAACGCAAGCCTGATCCCTGCGCGAGATCGTACACGGTTTTTTGATACAGGTCAGATGTGACTTTGTCCATATCCGCAGGCAGAACCAAAATCGTCAGCGGCGTGGAAGGCGTTGGGATAACCGTCGGCGCGGGCAAAGGCGTATGCGTCGGTATAACAGTCGGCGGCGCGATCTCGGCTGACTTGCCGCACGCGCTTAAGACGGCGATGATCAGGATTGCGAAAAAGAAATGTTTGATACGCACAGGTTTTACTCCAAGTTGGAAATAGGAAATAAGTAGAAGATACACAAGTATAATTCCAAGATGTCTAAAAAACTTATTTTGTTGATTGCGTTTGTTGCGATTATTACTGCGGGAGTTTATCTCTATTTCAAATTTGGACGAAATTCCGCGCGCAACGCGCAAGTGATGAGTTGGATTCACAACCCCGCGTCGCATCCTGAATGGATGATGAAAGCGAAAACGAAATGCGGCGACGCGCCTTTTATTTTTCCCACCGATGGGTTTGTCGGCTACATTTGGGACGATTACTTCAACCGTCATCGTCATCAAGGAATTGATATTTTCGCCGCTGCCGATATTGGCGTTACGCCCGTTTACGCCGCTTACAGCGGATACCTCACGCGCAAAGCGGATTGGAAATCCTCGCTGATCGTCCGTGTGCCTAACGATCCGCTTGAACCTGCGCGCCAAATCTGGGTATATTACACTCACATGGCAGATCCCAATGGAAATTCATTTATCGCCAAAGAATTTCCCGCCGGAACCTCAGAAGTTTTTGTAGAAGCGGGAACCTTGCTTGGCTATCAAGGAAATTACTCCGGCGACCCGAATAATCCTGTCGGCGTACATTTGCATATTTCTATAGTCAAAGACGACGGCTTTGGAAACTTCACAAACGAGTTGGAGATCAACAACACCTACGATCCCTCTCCATATTTGGGCTTGCCTTTGAATGCGAATAAAAATACAGATACAATTCCCGTATGTCAATAAAAACATCAAAGTATGGCGAGGCGTTGAAGTGTCGAATCAATTGAAGAATAAAGTTGTCTTGATTACAGGCGCGGGAAAGGGCGCGGGAAAAGCGTTAGCGCAAGCCTGCGCCGAGCGCGGAGCGTTCGTCGCCGCCAATGATATTTCTCCTATCAATGTGGATGAAGTCGTCGCGGCGATCAACGCGCGCGGGGGCAAGGCGAAGGCGTATATTGAAGACGTTTCCAAAAAGGTCAGCGCGCAGGCGTTGATTCAATGCGTGGAAGACGATCTCGGCGGAATTGATGTATTGATTTATCACGCGGAAGTCTGTCCGCGCGCGTCTCTTTTGGATATGGACGATTGGGATTGGCATCGCGTATTAGACGTTAACTTGACGGGCGCATTCCTTATGCTGCAATCGGTGGGACGCGCGATGCGCGAAAAAAATCGCGGGACGATCATAAACATTCTTGCTGCATCAAATTCAAGCGTAGAGAAAGGCGCGGCATATTTGACGAGCAAGGCAGGCTTGGCGGAGCTGTCTCGTCAGGCGGAAGCGGAGTTAAGTCCATATGGAATCCGCGTGGCGGCGATTGAAAATTCAGATCATGTAGTAAACGATGTCATCTCTATTTTGGAGGCGCAATGAAAGAAGTGTTTGAATATCGCGTAAAAATGATTGAACGGTTGGAGCGCGCCGCGCAAGAATTTTGCGACGCGTGTCTGGCGCGTAGCGCGTCTGCAAAACTCGCAGGCGAATGGAACGCGCATCAAATCGCTGCGCATACGCGCGATGTGGCTGAGCGGGTGTATGGCGAGCGCGTTCGCCGCACGTTGAGCGAGGAGAATCCCATGTTTGAAAATTTTGACGCCGATGTTTGGATGGCGGCGCATTACGATCAAAGCGAACCGCTCGCGGATATTCTGGCGGCATTCTTGAAAAACATCAAAGGTTTGTGCGAAACTTTGCGCGGCTTGCCGCAGCAGGCTTGGTCGCGCGAAAGCAGGCATGAAGCTTCGGGCGGCGGGTTGACTTTACAATTATGGGTCGAACGCGATCTGGCGCATATTGAAGAACATTTGAAGACTTTGCAATCAATCTAAATTAAACGACTTTTGTCTTATTCGAGGTAGAATATGCGCATGAAAAAACAACGCATTATCCTGGTGGACGACCACGAAGTGGTGCGTCTCGGCTTGAAATCTTTATTGGAACATCACCCGCAGTTTGAAGTGGTGGGAGAAGCCGGCTCGGCGCGCGAGGCGTTGGAGCAAGTGGCTGCGCTAAAACCAGATGTGGCGGTCATGGATATTCGGCTGCCGGGCATGTCGGGCATTGAGGCGTGCGAGCAGATCGTCAATCAATATCCAAACACCAAAGTGATCATGCTGACTTCATACGCGGAAGATGAAATGTTATTTTCTGCCATTCGCGCCGGCGCATCGGGATACATCCTTAAGCAAATCGGCAGCGACGATCTGGTCAAGGCGATTGAATCAGTGGGACGCGGCGACGCTTTGCTCGACCCGGCGGTGACGCAGCGCGTATTTCAAGAAGTGCGCCGCGCGGTGAAGGAAGAAGAAGCTTCGGCTTTCGCGCATTTGAGTCAACAAGAGAAACATGTATTATTGCTTGTCTCTGAAGGCAAGACCAATCGCGAGATCGCAAAGAATTTATTTTTAGGCGAAGGCACGGTGCGAAATTATGTCTCCAGCATTCTTTCCAAGTTGAGCGTCAACAATCGCGCTGAGGCTGCCGCGTATGCGGTCGAGCATAGTTTGAAGGAATACATTAATTTGTAATCCCTTGCGCCTTCCATCTCTCTATGCTAAAATTTTGAGCGAACGGAAAACCCAATAGAGAAGACATCGAAAAGTGGGTAGCCCCCACTTTTCTGCTTGTAATAGGAGCATGGAGTAAGTAAGATGGCTAAAACTGAATTTGCCTTGGCATTCAATGAAGTGCTGGAAGAAAAACAACTTGCAAAAGATATCGTCGTCACTGCCATCGAGGCGGCGATGGTTTCCGCGTATCGGCGAGCCGTAAACGCATCCACCGCGCAACAGGTGGAAGCAAAACTCGATCCTGATACGGGCGTTGTCACTGTTTATGCCGAGAAGGAAGTCGTTGAGGATTCCGTTGTGGACGCGCGCACCGAAGTCTTATTGGACGAGGCGCGCAAAGTTAATCCAGAAGCGCAACCCGGCGACATGGTTCTCGTTGAAACTACGCCCGCAGATTTTGGGCGCGTGGCGGCGCAAACTGCGCGTCAGGTGATTCAACAGCGCATCCGCGAGGCGGAGCGTTTCAATCAAATGGAATATTACAATCGTCAGGTGGGCGAGATCGTTTCCGGTTTAGTGCAGGCAAGCAACGCGCAAAGCGCGACCATCGGCTTGGATATGAAAGCCGAAGGCGTTTTGCCGAACAATCAAAAAATTCCCGGCGAGAGACTCAAACTACATGACCGCATCCGCGCGGTAGTGATGGAAGTAAAAGATGGAACTCGCGGACCGCAGATCGTGCTTTCGCGCGCGCATCGCAACTTTTTGCGCCGTTTGCTTGAAAACGAAGTGCCGGAAATTTATCACGGCATCGTTGAGATCCGCGCCATTGCGCGCGAACCGGGCGCGCGCGCAAAAGTGGCTGTCTCTGCGACGCAAGCGGGCATTGATCCCGTCGGCGCGTGCGTGGGCATCAAAGGCGTGCGCATTCAAGCCATCGTCAGAGAATTGCACGACGAAAAAATTGACATCATTCAATGGGATCAAGACCCCGTTATTTACATCTCCAAGTCCATCAGCCCCGCGCGCGTAAATGGCGTATATCTTTCCGATAGCGAAGGCGCGCACACTGCGACGGTTGTAGTGGGCGAAGATCAATTGAGTCTCGCCATTGGTCGCGATGGGCAGAATGCGCGCCTCGCCGCGAAGTTGACCGGCTGGCGCATTGACATCAAATCCGTGACGGAATCTGCGGGCGATACGATTAAGAAATTGCGCGACAATCCCGAATTCGCCGCGACGCTGCCTGCCGCTGTGGAAGCCATTCCGCAGATCGAGGAAATTCTCGCTAAGAAAGTTGAGAATCGCCCGATCATGCCGGAAGAATATACAATCCTGAATCAATTCATTGACCGCGTAGAGAAACGCACCACTCAGGTCAATGAAGAAGCCGCGCGCATAGAAGACGAGCGCGTCGCCGCAGCGCGCGCGGAGATTCCTGTCGCCGCATTCGCTATGCCGCTCGATCAAGCCGGCATGAAGGAACATATCTTCAACATCCTCACCGAAGCGGGCTTTGAAACCGTCGGCGCTTTAATGTTTGCGCTCAAGACCAATACGGATAAAGTGCTGGGGTTGGCGGGCATCGGCTCGAAAGCGTTGCAGAACATTGAAGAGGCGCTCGCCGCGTTGACCTTCCCCGAGCCAGTCAAAGCGGAAGAACCTGTTGCGGTTGAAGCGGCGCCTGAATCCATTGAGACGGCGGAAGTATCCGCGCCGCAGGATCAGACTGAAGCGAAGAAACCCGCAGTCGAAGAAGATGAAAACGCGAAAGACGGCGTTTCGCTTGACGATCTGTTCCAGATGAAACCTGAAATCTTCCAGGGCGCCGCTGTTGCGGATAACGAAACTGCCGACAAGAAAAAAGGTAAGAAGGGTAAAAAGAAAGCCGTCGAACTGCAATTCAACGAAGACCTCGGCACAGTGGTTGGACGCAAGCTTCACAAACGCGGCGATGACGATGCCGCTGGCGGCGATTGGGAATAATTTTTTTCGAGCGAACTAAAGGTGACGAAGAAACTCGCCCAACATCTGAAACACATTCCACAGCGGACTTGCGTAGGCTGCCGCGAAGTTTTGCCCAAAAGGCAAATGTTGCGAATCGTGCGAAGCGCTGATGGAATACAAATTGACCCAACCGGAAAACTCGCCGGGAGGGGAGCCTACTTGCACGATCAGCGCGAATGTTGGTCGCGCGCCTTGAGGGGAGCTTTGGCGAATGCGCTCAAAGCAGAATTGAGCGCCGAAGACCGCGCTCGATTGGAAGATTTTATGAACACTCTGCCGCAAGCGGAGACCCAAGAGAAGCCATGAACAGTTAGCTGCGCGTTCATCGTCGTCTCTCAGGGGCGTTTAGAATGATGTGAATTTATGAAAGTTTAAATTCACAAATTAGAAGGAGGCGGCTTATGAGCGGTAAAAAACTTGAATTGCCCGCCAACATCGTGATCCGCGATTTGGCGCTGAAGATTGAAAAGAGTCCGATTGATTTAATTAAAAAGTTAATGGCAAACGGCGTCATGGCGACCATTAATCAAACGGTGGATTTTGACACGGCGGCGATCGTCGTCGGCGAATATGGTTTTGAAGCCGCGCTGGAAGCGGCGGACGAGCCGAGCAAAATTGAAACGGGGGAAGTGCCGCTGTGGCGCAAAATGATCGCGGATGAAAAGAACAGCGCATTCTTAAAACCGCGCGCGCCCGTCGTCACCATTCTTGGACATGTAGATCACGGAAAAACCAGCCTGCTCGACGCCATTCGTCAAACCGAAGTCGCGGCGGGCGAGGCGGGCGGCATTACGCAACACATCGGCGCATATCAAGTTGAAAAGAAGGGACGTTTGATCACCTTCCTCGATACGCCCGGTCACGCGGCATTTACGCAAATGCGCGCGCGCGGCGCGCAAGGCGCGGATATTGTCGTCTTGGTTGTCGCCGCCGACGACGGCGTGATGCCGCAAACCCGCGAAGCGATTGCCCACGCGAAAGCCGCGCGCGTCCCGATGCTGGTTGCGCTCAACAAAGTGGATAAAGCCAACGCGAATCCCGACCGCGTCAAGCAACAGCTCGCCGAACTTGACCTCGTCCCCGATGATTGGGGCGGCAATACGATGGTAGTGCCTGTTTCCGCGAAACAAAAGAAAGGCATTGACGATCTGCTTGAAGGCATTTTGCTCGTCGCGGATAGCTATGAAATTAAAGGCAATCCCAGCGGCAAAGTGTTAGGCACGGTCATTGAAGCGAAGTTGGATAAATCCACAGGCGTGATGGCGACCTTGCTTGTTCAAAATGGAACGCTTCAAGCAGGCGACGTTGTCGTGGCGGGAACTTCTTATGGCAAGTTGCGCGCTATCGCCGATTACAAAGGCAAGGCGATTAAGAAAGCAGGACCTTCTACGCCCGTATCCGTAATGGGATTAAGCGGTATGCCGTCCGCTGGCGATATTTTTCAAGTGGTGGCTTCTGAAAAAGAAGCGCGCATTATTGTGAATGAACGTCTCGAAGCCGCGAAGACGAAGGCGCAAACAAAGAAAAAAGTTTCGCTGGAAGATTTATTCGCCAACGTGCAAGCCGGCGAAGCGAAAGGACTCAACCTCATCATCAAAGCGGATGTGCAAGGTTCGCTTGATCCGATCATTACGGAATTGAACAAACTCGGCGAAGGCGAAATTGGTTTGCATATCCTGCACGCTGAAACGGGCAACATTAGCGTCAACGACGTTATGCTCGCTTCCGCTTCAAATGCGATTGTGATTGGCTTCAACTCTCAAGCGGATGTGGACGCGCGCCGCACCGCTGAAAAAGAAGGCGTGGACATTCGCCTTTACGAAGTCATCTATCGCATGACCGAAGACATTGAGAAGGCGCTCAAAGGAATGTTGGAGCCTGTGCTGGCGGAGAGAGTCCTTGGGCGCGCGCAAGTTTTGCAAGTGTTTGTCGCTTCCAAGTTTGGACGCGTGGCGGGCTGCAAAGTCACCGACGGCGAATTGCGACGCGGCGCGAAAGTCCGCTTGCAGCGCGGCGCAGATGTTGTCTACGAAGGCGATCTCTCATCCCTGCGCCATGAAAAAGACGACGTGAAAGAAATGCGTACCGGCTTCGAGTGCGGCGTCGGCTTCAAAAGTTTCAACGACATTCAATCAGGCGATCAGATCGTTTGTTATGTTGTTGAGTAGGTCAATAGTAATTGGTAAATAGTAATTACCAATTACCAATTACTTATTTAGTATCTAAGAATCAATTAAAAATAAAACTATGCCATCAGGAATTCGCTTACAACGTATTGCAGACCGTGTGCGTCAGGAACTTTCGGAGTTGCTTATCCGCGAGGTGAATGATCCGCGCCTGCGTAATATTTTCATCACCGACGTAAAGATAGACAAGGAACTCGCCTTTGCCGATGTTTACGTCTCAGCGCTGGAAGGCGCGGAACGCTCTGTGGAAATTCTCGCGGGGTTACATTCCGCTTGCGGATTTTTTCGACGCGTTCTTTCGGCGCGAGTCGAATTGCGCGCCTTTCCTAAACTCCGCTTTCATTGGGATCCAACGCCCGAAAATGCAGATCAGATCGAAAAGGTTCTGGCTGGGTTAAGAGAAAAGAAATAAACTGCAATGTCATTCTGAGCGGAGCGAAGAATCTTTGAGATAATTGTAGAGACCCTTCGCTACCGTTCAGGGCGACATGCTATAACTTTATCGGAGGATAAGAATAAGTGAATACTCAAATTATAGGGGAAATAAAAAATAGATTAGCCGCCGCGAAAAACATTGTCATCGCTTCGCATGTGCGCCCCGATGGAGACGCGATTGGCGGCTTGCTCGGACTTGGATTGGCGCTGCGCGACGCGGGCAAATCGGTGCAGATGATTCTTGCCGACGGCGTGCCTTCTTCATTCAAATACCTTGAAGGCAGCGAACTGGTCAAAAAACAAGTCAGCGGCGAACATGATACTTTCATCACAGTGGATTGCGCCGACTTCAAACGCACGGGGAAAATGTTTGAGAATTTTGGTCAGCCCGATATTAACATTGACCATCACAAAACCAACGAAAAATTTGGAAAGATAAACCTCATCGAAGCGGAAGAAGTTGCAACGTCCGCGATTCTCACCAAGCATTTGCCGGAGTGGGGATTGAAAATTACGCAACCGATTGCCGCCGCGTTGTTAGGCGGCATCATCACCGATACGCTCGGCTTCCGCACGTCCAACACCACGCCCGAGTCGCTTCGTCAGGCTGCGACGTTAATGGAATTTGGCGTGGATATGACCGAGATTTATATGCGTACGCTGGTTACTAAAACTTTTCACGCCGCGCGATATTGGGGCGCGGGACTTACCAGCCTGCAAAGCAAACATGAGATTGTCTGGGGAACGCTCACGATGGCAGATCGCAAAGCCGCAGGCTACAGCGGCAACGACGACGCGGATTTGATCAACATGATTTCCGCGATTGACGGACATAAAGTGGGCATGGTCTTCGTCGAGCAAGGCGATCATCATGTCAAGATTTCGTGGCGCGCTTTGGTCGCGGGCGTGGATGTTTCTCAGGTGGCGAAATATTTTCAGGGTGGCGGTCATGCCGCCGCGGCGGGCGCGGATATCGCGGGCGCGTTGAGCGAAGTCCAAAAAGAAGTCCTCGCAAAAACGCGCGAGATGCTCAATCTGTAAATTAAATTTACATAACAGTATCGATGTGCCTATTGCATAATAAGACAAACATGTCATAATTAATCAGTAAAAAATTCAAGGAGGAATATATGATGAACAGTCAGGATGTAAAGAATGCGATTTCCGGCGCGCTTGTAGTGGATAAGCCTGTCGGCATGACCTCGCATGATGTGGTGCAAGCCATTCGCAATGGAACGGGACTGCGTCGCGCAGGTCACACAGGCACGCTTGATCCGCGCGCCTCAGGGGTGTTGGTGATTCTTGTCGGACCCGCAGTTCGTTTAAGCGAGTATGTTTCCGCTGCCGATAAACGTTACCAAGCTATTATCCGCTTGGGCGGCTCAACCGACACCTTTGACGGCGAGGGACTGGTCACGCCATCCGCAGAGCCAATCAATGTGACCGAAGCGCAGTTTGATGAAGCGTTGCAAACTTTCGTCGGAGAGATTGAGCAAATTCCGCCGCCTTATTCCGCCGTCAAAGTGCAGGGACGCAAAGCCTACGAAATGGCGCGCGAAGGCGAACCCGTTGAGCTCGCTCCGCGCAAAATCACCGTCCATCATCTTGAAGTGTTGGAATGGACTCCGCCCGAAGTCGTGATTGACGTGCATTGTTCTTCTGGAACTTATGTCCGCTCGCTGGCAAATGATCTCGGCGTCAAACTTGGCTGCGGCGCGTATCTCGTCGGCTTGCGTCGCACCAAAAGCGGAAGATTTTCATTGCGCGATTCTGTGCCGCTGCGAAAATTACAGGAAGCCTTTACCGCGGGCAACTGGTATCAGTATCTCATCCCCGCCGCAGAGGCATTGGGCGACTGGACTGCGATTGAACTCAACCCTGATGAAGTCGAAGGCGTGCGTCATGGGCATCGCGTCAAAGTGGTCGGCGACCCCGAAGAGACCAAAGTGCGCGGCGTCAGCACGCAAGGCGAATTGGTTGCGCTGATGGAAATTGTCATCAACGAAGACGGCTCCAAAGAATGGCAGCCGAAGAAAGTTTTTTTCACTGATTAAATATTACGTCATTGCGAGGGCGTTCTTGCCAGAAACAATCTCCGCTGCCATACTGAGATTGCTTCGTCGGAAGCGCGCCCTCCTCGCAATGACATAAAGCCGCCGTTAGGCGGCTTTTTTATCATCATGCGACATTATCATTCACTCGAAGAAGTTTCTGTAAAAAATGCCTGGCTCACCATCGGCGTGTTTGACGGCGTCCATCGCGGACATCGCGAGATCATCCGCAAACTCGTAGCCGACGCGCATAATAATCATGCGCCCGCAGTCGTGCTGACTTTTGATCCGCATCCCGCGAATGTGCTTGCCGGGCGCGACATCAAATGTTTAACCACGCCCGATGAACGCGCCGCGCTGTTGGGAACTCTCGGCGTGGATATTGTCGTCACGCAACGCTTCACCCCCGAACTCGCGTCTGTTCCCGCTTACGAATATGTCTTGCGTCTCAAAGAATTTCTCGACGTCAGCCGCTTGTTTATTGGATACGACTTCGCGCTCGGCAAAGGACGCGAGGGCAACGCCAAACGTCTTGCTGAAATTGGCAAGGAATTAAATTACGAGGTTGAAGTTGTCAGCGCGGTCAGCGACGAAAGCGGCGTGATCTCTTCAACCGAGATTCGCAAACTTGTTTCCGCAGGCAACGTCGGCGAAGCCGCGACACTGCTTGGATACAACTACGCGTTAAGCGGCGCGGTCATTCGCGGCGCGGGGCGCGGACATCGCATCAACGTTCCCACCGCAAATGTGGATTATCCAAAACAAAAAGCGATTCCCGCCAATGGAATTTATGCCTGCTGGGCAACCGTCGGCGCGGAGAAATTTATGGCGGCGACAAATATCGGCTTCAACCCTACCTTCACGCCCGAAAGACAAACTCCCAGCCTCGAAGCCTACCTCCTTGATTTTGACCGCGACATTTACGGGCAAGAAGTTAAACTGGAATTTGTCGCGCGCTTGCGAGACGAATTAAAATTCAATTCCATTGACGCTTTGCTCGAACAAATTTGGGACGACGTAAAAAAAACGAGAGAAATCTTGGCGTTGTAACGCGATATTTCTCTCGCGCAAAAGTATGCACATCCTTATCATTCACCAAGCCTTTGCTTCGCTCGACGAACCCGGCGGCACTCGTCATCACGAGTTCGCGCGGATGTTGGTCTCGCGCGGACATCAGGTGACGGTTATCGCTTCTTCGGTGAGCTATCTAACTGGAAATCAAACAAATCGCGCGGACGAGAAAATTAACGGCGTGACGATTTTACGCGCTTCCGCGTACGGCGCGCATCACAAATCTTTCTTTCATCGCATACTCGCTTTTCTCTCGTTCATGCTTTCCTCTTTTTGGATTGGGCTTGGCGTTAAAAACGTCGACCTTGTTTGGGGAACATCGCCGCCCATTTTTCAAGGCGCGACGGCGTGGGCGTTGGCGCGAATCAAACGCGCAAAATTTTTATTTGAAGTCCGCGACCTGTGGCCCCAATTTGCGATTGCCGTCGGCGTGTTGAAGAATCCGATTTTGATTGCGCTCTCCAAACGGCTGGAAAAGTTTTTATATCAGCGCGCGGATCAAGTCATGGTCAACAGCCCAGGATTTTTAGATTACGTTTCAAATTTGGGCGCGAAGCGCGTTGCGTTGATTCCAAACGGCGCCGACCCTGCGATGTTTGACCCAAACAACGCGGGCGAATCGTTCCGCGCCGCGCATCAGCTGGGAGATAAATTTGTGGCGTTATATGCGGGCGCGCACGGCATGTCTAATGATTTGAATGTCGTTTTGGAATCGGCTCGCTTGCTGACCGATAAAAATATTCAAATTGTTTTTGTCGGCGACGGAAAAGAAAAATCCGCGTTGATGAATCGGGCAAGCGCAATGAATTTGAGCAACGTAACTTTTTTGCCTTCCGTTCCCAAAATCGAAATGGCGGATGTTCTCGCGGGCGCGGATGTTTGCATTGCGATTCTCAAACCGCTCGAAGAATATAAGCGCACATATCCCAATAAAGTTTTTGATTACATGGCGGCGGGGCGTCCTGTTGCGCTGGCGATTGACGGCGTAATCCGCGAGGCGGTGGAATCTGCGGGTTGCGGAATTTTCGCAAAGCCCGGCGATGCGGCGGCGCTGGCAAATGCGATTTCAACATTGGCTGAAGATAAAATCCGCGCGCGCGAAATGGGCTTGAAGGGAAGAAAATATTTGGAAGAGAATTTCAGCCGCGAGAAGATTGCGGATCAGTTGGCGAGGCTTTTGGAGTCCTTATGTTGAAGGTCAAAGGTTGAAAGCGAAGGTCGCGAGGTGAAAATGAAAATTTTATTGATCGGCGCGTCGGAACATGCGAAGGTCGTCATGGATATTGTCGAGAAGCAGGGCAAGTATAAAATTCTCGGCTTGATTGATTCGTATAAGCCAGCGGGCGAAGATATTTTTGGATATAAAATTCTCGGCGCGGAAGATGCGCTGGTCAATCTTTTTCAGCGCGGCGAAGCGACGGGCGGAATCATTACCATTGGCGATAATTGGACGCGATATTTAATGGCGGAGAAAATTAAATTATTAGCGCCTGAATTTAATTTTGTAACGGCGATTCATCCATCAGCCAGCATCGCGCGCGGAGTAACGATTGGCGCAGGTTCGGTTTTGATGGCGGGCGTAGCCGTCAATAGCGACAGCAAAATTGGCGAACATTGCATCTTGAATACCCAGTCGGCGCTTGACCATGATTGCGTGATGGACGATTTCTCCAGCCTTGCGCCCGGCGTTACAACGGGCGGCAAAGTTTCCATCGGCGCGTTCAGCGCCATTTCATTGGGCGCGAATATTATTCATGGCGTGAGCGTCGGCGAGCAGACAGTTCTCGGCGCGGGAGCGCTCGCGTTAAAAGATATTCCCGATCATTGCGTCGCGTATGGCATCCCAGCAAAGGTAATGCGAAAACGCGCAGAGGGGGAGAAGTATTTATGAAGATGGTAATCAGTAATCGGTTATCAGTTGTCAGTGGGGGGAACTTTCTTTTTTCCAGTTCGTCTAACCTATAACGTCGAAACTTTATTCAACTGGAGAAACCTATGAAATCAAATTTGAAACTGCTTGCTTTGTTCGTGTTGACGGGGGGCTTGATCCTTTCCGCTTGCGGAGGAGCCGCCGCGCCTAATACAGATTATATAACCGAAGCGCCCGCCGCAACCTCTGCGCCTGCCGCTGGCGAAGCCCCCGCAATGAATTTAGGAGAACCCGTTTCGCAAGATGCGGCGAAGGGAGGACAACCCGCTGCGCCAGAAAATATTCCGATGGCAACCGCTATGTCGCCTTCGGCAAATGGCGCGCCTGCGGATATTAATGCGGGTCACATGATTATCAAAAACGGCGATATCAAATTACAAGTGGAAGATACCGACGTCGCGATTGACCGCGCTACGCAAATCGTTGGCGACGCGGGCGGATATATCGTCAGCACACGGGTTTGGTATCAGCCGTATGACGACGGTAAAAATTACAAATATGCCACGCTCACCATTGGTGTGCCTGTTCTGCAATTTGAAAAAACGCTTAGTAAACTGCGCGGACTTGCGCTCAAGGTTTTGGATGAGAGCGCTTCAGGCGACGATGTGACCAATCAATTTGTGGATTTGCAATCGCAATTGACCAACCTTGAAGCCACACGCGACCGCATCAAGACCTTCCTCGATCAAGCCAAAACTGTGGACGAAGCGTTGCGCATCAATCAGGAACTCTCCAACGTGGAAGCGCAGATTGAGCAGATCAAAGGTCAGATGAATTATCTGCAAGATCGCTCCGCGTACTCGACCATCACCATTAACTTTGAACCGAAACTTCCCGACATTGCAACGCCAACTCCCACGCCGACCGCTACGCCGCAAGCATGGAAACCCGGCGAGACTTTCACCAACGCTAAACAGACAGTCACCTCCGCGTATCAAGGCATTGTGGATTTTCTGATCTGGTTCTTTGTGGTGATCGTTCCCATTCTCGCGCCGCCCGCGTTGATTATTTGGGGCGTGTGGAAACTGCTGAGAAGGAAAAATAAATAAGGAAATATTTCGAGAGATTGAAAACCTCCGAGTTCTTCAAAAACTCGGAGGTTTATATTTTCAGGATTTGCTATGCGTCAAAATTACAAAGCGTCTTTTGTCGCCACAAAAAAACGCGGAAGAAAAGACGGGATGTAAAGCAGCAGCGAGTAGATCAACAGAATCACTCCGCCGTATTGCAACGCTTGCTCAAAGGTAATCAACAGCGCATAAGAGAAAATCTCCGAAGGATAGAATTTGATTAGCTCGTCTCCCAATACGCCGATAAAATACAAAATTGCGGACGTAAAAAACAGCGTCCGATACTTATCGTCAAAATGCCGCCAAAATCGGAAGAACACGGCAACAAAAATTGCAATTCCAACAACGCCTGCGATCAACCCAGCGTATTTGAGCCAGCCGTCAACCGTTTCGCCAAGAAAAAGTATTCGGATTTTTTTGTGAAGCACCGCGAGGTTGTCAATTGCGAAAAGCCAAATGATCCACGCCAGCGCTTTCCAGTAAATTCGATAGGAATCCTTCGCGATATTTTTGAAATACGCGACGACAAAAAGAAGAATGGCAGCCGCGTTCAAGGTCAGCACGTTGAAATAAATGACAATATCGGGTTGCCCGTTGAAGTC
Source organism: bacterium (assembly GCA_036170295.1). Classification (GTDB taxonomy): domain Bacteria; phylum Chloroflexota; class Anaerolineae; order Anaerolineales; family Villigracilaceae; genus Villigracilis. Next base: position 1,731 of record JAVHOY010000328.1, on the reverse strand, counting down.
AAACTCCGAGATGAAATCCTTAATAAAATTTTTCAGAGAAGACGAGCCGACATGAAATGAATCTGGAAACAGTCGCAAGTATTGGCTGATGAAACTGAGAATAACCAAGATAATTCCCGCGCCGCCGAGTATATATAAAACGCGCTTCGCATGGACGAGCATAGATGTTTCCTGTTTTTGAGCGTTCATCTTTTACTCTCCTTCCCGACGAGCTGAAACAGAAAACAATGGAAAATAAGTTTTTATGTAAAGCAACAGCGAAAATGCCAGCAATATTAACCCCGCGTATTGCAGACTTTGCTCCAAAGTATTGAATAACACATAGGTGAAATTTTTCGAGCCGTTGGAATACGCCCAATGCCCGCCAAGCATCTCGGTTCCCACCGCTCCGCCGAAGAACATGGCGGCGGATGCGAGAAAGAGAGCCTTATATTTATTATCAAGGTGCAGCCAAAATTGAAAGAACGCGATGGCAAGGATGCCGATTACGACAAGTCCTATAAATACCCATTTATATTCAAACCAGCCGCCCAAATCCGAAAATCCCTTTAGATACTTGCTGGATTTTTCGTGGATCACCGAAGCGTCGTCCATCGAAATATACAAGAGAAAACCCGCGAGCGCCGCCCAATGAATCCGATACTTATCTTTGGCGGCGTTTTTGAAATAAGCGATGAAAAATAATAGGAACGCAGACAGCATCGCCATAGTTACGCTGTAATAAGTCGTCAAATTGGCTTCGGAGTTAACGTCAAAGTACCAGATGAAGTCATGCAACACCCTTTCCTGAAAGGGGGAATGAATGCTGTACGAATCGGGGAACAGTCTTAAGTATTGACCGATAAGGCTGAATATGACCACGACAATTTCTATTCCGCCTAAAATATATAAAACCCGTTTCGGTTGGATTGTCAAAGTTTGTTCCTGCTCTTGTGCGTTTATCATTTATTCTCCTTTTTGATCTGCGCGCTCGCGCCGCGTTTCCGCTAAATATCATCGGCAGTATATGATTTGGTTTCCGCTGACTGGAATCGATAAAAAAATGATAATGGCGTAAAGCGTGGCGCTCTTGTTTTGCGAACAAATTCCACAACGCCTTACCAAAATGAATCATACCATAGCCATTTTGAACGAACTACTTGAAGGATTGTCCATTTGCCCGTAGGGATACTCAGCGCGAACGCCAAGCCTCCGCTTTTCCTTGTTAGCGGACAAAGATTTCAAAAACTTCGAGAAAGGCTTTTATGATTTCTTCTTTTACGCTTTGCATATCGGGGGCAGGGTCGAGCAAATCCGCTAATGAGACAACAGGTTCGGTCAAGCCGCAGGGAACGATGCCATTCCAATATGTCATATCGGGATTTACATTCAACGCAAAGCCGTGACGGGTGACTCCGCGCGCGTCTACCTTGACGCCAATCGCGGCGATCTTGGCGGGGCTTTCCCTATCTTCGGGTTTGCAATTCACGCAGCGCGAATGAACGTCGGCTTGAATCCACACGCCCGTTTTTCCCGTCCGCTGACCTGCGACAATGCCAAAACGCGCTAATGTGACGATGAGCGTTTTTTCAAGGTTGCGAATATAACCCACATAGTCAGACCTGACAGGTTTTATGGGGTCGTCTTCTAACCTGGAAGATTCGCTCTGAAACCTGTCAGGTCTTATTGGATTAAGAGGAATTAACGGATAGCCCACCAATTGTCCGGGACCGTGATAAGTGACGTCGCCGC
>JAVHOY010000327.1:0-1415 GCA_036170295.1 bacterium | reverse complement strand
TGAGAATTGCTGTCTTGACCAAGCCTTGAACGGGGTTATAATTCAGTCGCTGAATTTTGAATATGGAAAACACAACAAACGACGAACTCCGCGAACTCTCTTTGCTTGAACAGATCGAGAGCGACCCAAATGTAAATCAATCCGCGCTGGCTACGCAACTTGGCGTTGCCGTTGGCACGGTCAATTGGCATTTAAAACGACTCATCGCAAAAGGCGCGGTCAAAGTTTCGCGCGCCGAGCGAAAAAAACTGCGCTACATCATCACCCCCGAAGGACTTGCGTTGCGCGCCCGTCTCGCGGTGGATTATGTCGAGCGCTCCTTTTCCGTCTATCGCCGCGCGCGCCAGCGCGTGAAAGATCACGTCGTCAAAATCCGCGCGGCAGGTTTTGACCGTGTGCGTATCGTCGGATCGGGCGATGTGGCGGATATTTGCAAACTCACCTGTCTCGAACAAGGCGTCGCGGTGGTCAACGATAAAACCGCGCCCGTCTTAATTTTGGATGGATATAAAATAAAACTGGAAGGAATAGAATGACAGACAAACATATTTTGATCACAGGCGGCGCGGGATATATCGGTTCGATCTTAACTTCGGAACTGTTGCGCCTAAACTATCGCGTCACCGTCCTCGATTCTTTGCTCTTCGGCGGAGAAGCGATTGTGCCGTTTTTACATCACCCCAATTTTCATTTCATCAAAGCGGATGTGACCGAACCGCGCGCGATCCGCGACGCAGTCAAACGCGATTGGCAAACGCCCGACGCGGTGATTCATCTCGCGGCGATTGTCGGCTTCCCCGCTTGTCAGGCGGTGGGCAAACAAGTTGCGTGGAAATATAATTTTGAATCTACAAAAATGGTTTTTGAACAGGCGGCTGATTTGGGAGTGAAAAGATTCATATTATCTTCCACATACAGCAATTACGGTTTATCTACAGACGGCAAACCCGTGACGGAAGAGTCGCCGCTCAATCCGCAATCTATCTACGCCGAAACAAAAATTGCATCGGAAGAATTTTTGCTCGCGCAAAAAGACGCGGCTTGCGCGCCGTTGGTATTTCGCTTTGCGACGTTATACGGACTCTCGCCGCGCACACGCTTCGATTTGATCGTCAATCAATTTGTGCTGGAAGCCTTCACCAAGCGCGAGTTGATCATCTATCAGCGCGGATATTCGCGTTCGTTCGTTCACATCCGCGACGTGGCGCGCGGAATCATCATGGGGCTTGAAGCCGAGCAAAGCAAAATTCGCGGACAAGTTTTCAACTTGGGCGGCGACGACGGCAATTACACAAAAAATGAAATCGTGAATCTTGTCCTCAAACGCATGCCCGAAGTGACCGTGCAATACAAGGACATGTCCTTCGGCGGCGACATGCGCGACATCACTGTGTCGTTTGAAAAGATCAAGCGCG
>JAVHOY010000326.1:0-6363 GCA_036170295.1 bacterium | reverse complement strand
GAGCCGAGCAGGACATGCTCCGCGCCAACGAAGTCAACCAAACTTTTCAACACAACAGAATCATGTGCGATCGAATCGAAATAAAATTGTTTGAGATATTCCGTTGGCGGCTTTGAAATCACTTTGTTAATTTCAGGACGCATTTTATAACCGCGATCCAAGCGTCCATGTAAATATGGCAACGCGCCGCCGCCGTGCGCCAGCAAAATTTTCAGGCGCGGATACGCTTCCATCACGCCGGACAGGATCAAATGTCCCGCCGCGATCGTGGTATCCATCGGATTGCCGATCACGTTCCACATGTAGTAGTCGCGCAGTTCAGTCCGCCCGCCGCCTTCGACGGGATGAATGAAAACAAACGCGCCTAGTGACTCACACGCCTCCCAAAACGGACGAAAACGCGCGTCGCCGGGATATACGCCATTGACATGCGCGCCAATCTCAACGCCCTTCAAACCCAACTTCATCAGCCGCTCAAGTTCTTTGATTGCAAGCGAAACGTCTTGAAGCGGAATCATTCCCAGCGCGGCAACTTGTTTTGAATATTTTTCTGATAAAGCGCTCAGCGCGTCATTTTGAATCTGACAGGCGCTCAGCGATTCTTCAGGCTTTGCCTCATATCGAACCAGCGAAACCCACGGACAAAGCAGAACCGCGTCCGCGCCAGATATTTTTATTTCATCAAGAATTTTTTCGGGTGAGACAAATTCGCGCGTCGCGGAGCCGATTCGCTTCGGACCATATTCCACGAATTGTTTCCCATTTTCCCAAGTCACTCGCGGACGCCATTCTTCATCAGGTTTTGCGTCGCGTAAAATTTCAGGGACGATGATGTGGGTGTGCGTATCTATAATCATGTTTTGCGCCTTAGACAAAAACCAACAGCAATGCGCCAGCCAGAATCAAACCTGTTCCGATTAACAAGATGGTTGTCACGCGCTCAAGGTGTTTGCCAGAGATCATCGGCGAAAACACGATCACCAAAGGCGCGGAGACCATGCTCAACGCGAGGACAACAGCCACAGGCGCGAGGTCTAACGCGACCCAGCGCAACCATGTGGATAAGCCGACCAAAACGCCCGCGATCAATTTATATGTCCAAGATTCTCTGGTGATTGGCGCTCCCGCCCAACGTCCACGCTGCCAGAGCAGGATGATCCCATAGGCAAGCGCGCTGGCTGTCACGCCGAGCGTCACGCCTAATAGCGGGGATGGCAAACCCTTTAATCCGAGTCGAATGAAAATTGGACTGATTGCCCAGAAGAAAGCGGCGCTTAATCCGAGCCATGATGTTTGAAGAATGACGGCTAATGATCTTGATTTGCCATTTTGATTATTCGAATCAAGATCTTCGCTCGATACCAAATAGGCGCCGACTACGATAATTCCAACCCCTGCCAATTCCAGCCAGGTCGGAATTTCTCCCAGAGTGACCGCCGCAAGGATGGTGGCGAATACGGGATTTGTCCCGATCAACGGACTGGTGCGCGCCGCTCCGATTTTTTTCTGGCTCGCGTTCAAAAACGTCCACCCGATCAGGAAATGAAAAAAACCCGCCGCGATAAAATAAAAATATGCGCTGAGGGGCGCGGTCAGCAAAGGATGTAAATCTTCAGTCAAGAATGAAGCCGCGCCCAAAATCACAGCCGATACTGCGAGTTGGACAAACGTAGCGACATATACATCCATGCCGCGCATAGCCTGCCGATTAAAAGACTGGAACAAGCCGAAGCCTGCTCCAGCCGCTAACGCCAGTAATGCGCCGTTCATAGAGCGCTCGGAACCTGATCTATGGAATTCTTCTTCGCGCGGCGGCGGTAGGATTCTCCATCTGTCGAGCCGCCAAGATATAACTTCGCCATCTCGGGGCTGTCGAGCAATTCTTTTGCCGCGCCCTCAAATTTTTCCTTGCCCAATTCAAGCACATAGCCGCGATGAGCGGAAGCCAGACCTTCGCGCGCATTTTGCTCCACCATGAGAATGGTCAAACCATTGCGATTCAACTCGCGAATATTCTCAAATAATTCGGACATTGTTTTTGGCGCGAGACCAAGCGAAGGCTCGTCCAGAATCATCAACGGCGGTTCGAGCATAAGCGCGCGACCAATCTCCAAAACTTTTTGTTGCCCGCCGGAGAGGTTGCCGGCTTTTTCGTGGGCGCGGGGTTTCAGCCATGCAAAAAGCGAATAGACTTTATCAAGTCGTTGTTCGACCAGCGCTTTATCTTTTACCGTAAAAGCGCCCATCAATAAATTTTCGTGGACGGTCATTTTTGCAAAAACGCTGTGACCTTGCGGAACATGCGTGATGCCGGTCTTCAAAATTTGTTCAGGCGCCATGCCGCCAATGGATTTGCCGTTGAAAATAATTTTTCCACTCGACGGTTTAAGAAACCCGGAAACCGTCCGCAATACGGTGGATTTTCCCGCGCCATTCGGTCCCACAAGGCAGACGATTTCGCCTTGCTCAACGCGCAGGCTGACCCCGCGCAAAATTTCCACGCCGGGAATATAACTAGCCACAACATTCTCAAGCGACAACATTGGCATTTTGTGTGCTCCCAAGATAGGCTTCTAAAACAAGCGGGTTGTTCTGGATTTCAGACGGCACGCCTTCGGCAATTTTTTGTCCGTGATCAAGGACAATGATGTGCTGGCAAAGTTCCATCACGAGGCGCATATTATGTTCCACCAGAAGGAAGGTCTTGCCTTTGTCGTTCAGGTCTTCGACCAACTCCATCATTTTTTCGATCATCACCGGGTTGACTCCGCCCGCGGGTTCGTCAAGCAGGATCATATCTGGATCGGACATCAACACGGCGGCTAACTCGATCAGTTTTTGCTGACCGAAAGATAACTTGCGGACTTCATCGTCGCGGAAACGACCCAACCCGACCATTTCCAAAAGTTCCATCGCTTTTTCTTCTTCGTGTTTTTTCACGCCTTGACTCAACAACGTCCGCCAGCCTAATTCGCGCACGGGAACGATCATGTTTTCAAGAACAGTCATTTTCCAAAACAGTCGCGTAATTTGAAATGTGCGTCCGACGCCGCGATGATAAATTTTGCTGGGTTTCAATCTTTGAATCGGTTTTTCGTTTAATAGAATGGTTCCTGAATCCGCCTTATAGAAACCGGTGATCATATTGAACAGCGTAGTTTTGCCCGACCCGTTTGGACCGATCAAACCGGTGATGGAGCCGCGCTCAACCGCAATCGAACAGGCATCCACCGCCTTGATGCCGCCGAAAGATTTTGTAACGTCGTTTACTGAAAGCATAGCCATGTGACACCTCTACTAAACCGCAGACGACGCAGCGCGGGCTTTGGCGCGTCGTTGCAGAAAATCTGTAATCGTTGGCAAAATGCCCTGCGGCATAAACAACATGACAAGCAGAAGAATTCCGCCAAACACCGTCAGATGAATCTGTGTGCCGCCAAATTGCCCGATGACCCAGTTTGCCAGCGGCTGCATGATAAACGCGCCCAAGACTGGTCCCCAGAGTGTGCCGCGTCCGCCGAGAATGGCGATCAGCACCATCGTCACGCTGGTCAATATATCGAAAAGAAAGCCAGGATCAATATAGGTGAGGAAGTAGGAATAGATGCCGCCCGCGACCGCCACAAAATAAGCGCTGATTCCAAATGCAAGCACTTTATATAACATCGTGTCAATGCCGACGGATTCAGCCTTGCCTTCGTCTTCGCGAATGGCGATCAGACCCAATCCAAATTTGGAATGTCGAATCCACCATGAAACAAAGATGGTTATGCAGAGCAATACAAGCATGATGTAAACAAAGGGAATTTTCATCATCTCTGGCGACCACTGCACGCCGCCCCAACCGGGACGAGGCTGGGTCATACCTTGCGCGCCGTTGGTGAGGTTATCGAGATTGAGCGCCAGCAAACGAAATATAAAAACGATGGAAATGGTCACGACCACGAAAGCCGATCCCTGTGTGCGTAAAGCGATCCAGCCCATGATGAACGCGACAACCATGACGATTAGCGCCAGAAACCATGAACTGATAAATGGATGCCAGCCGTAATGGTTATTTGTCCACGCCACGAGATAAGCCCCAAGCCCGAAGAACGCCGCGTGACCCAGCGAGGTGTAACCCGCGTAGCCGCCGATAATATTCCAACTGGAAGCCATCACAGCCGCCATCAAGGTCATCACGATGATATGTTGATAATATTGATTTGGCACAATCCACGGAGATATTAACCCAACGACAAATAAACCGGCGATCAAAGCGTATGTAGGAATGCGAGTCTTTGCCATTAGCCGTTCTCCCGAACCGTTTCGCCCATCAAACCTTGCGGGCGCACGATCAAGGTGATGAATAAGAAGATGTAGAAAACAATTGGAGACCAGTACAGTGTGATCACGATTGCGGTCAATTGTTCCATCACGCCCAAAATTAATGCCGCAATCAGCGCGCCGGGCAAACTGCCCATGCCGCCCAAAACAATAATGGAAAGCGTCTTAGCGATCCAATCCCCCTGACTGGCTGGATTGAAACTATAAATCATGCTCAACAATGATCCGCCCGCCGCCGCTGTCGCCGCGCCAAGTCCGAATGTGAACGCTGAAACCATCGCCACGTTGACGCCCATCAGTTGCGCCGCGCGCTTATCTTGGATGGTTGCGCGAATGGCGCGCCCCAAGTTGGTGCGCTCCAAAACATAATAAAGGATCAGGATAACGATCAGCGCCGCGCCAAAGCCCGCCAGACGAGTAACCGGCAAACGATAAGATGCGATGGTGATAGCGGCAGTTGAGTACGAAGGAGTTACCGAGCGCATATTCGTTTGGAATGTAACTCCCAATAATCCTTCCATGACCAACGCCAGCGCAAAAGTGACTAAGACGGACGTCTGCTCTGGATTTTCAATTCTGGAAAGAATGTATCGCTGAACAACCCAGCCCAATAAAAAGAATATTGGCGCCGTTATGAGAATTGAAATAATCGGGTCCAAATGAAATGTCTGGAATAATTCATAGGTGATGTATGCGCCTAGAATTAGAAAAGCGCCGTGAGCAACGTTGATGATTTTCATTACGCCAAAGATCAACGTTAAACCAGACGCCATCAACGCATATACCCCGCCAACAAGCAACCCAAGAATTAATGTTTGTATAAGCAAATGAGCAGAAGGTAATGACATGGAAAGCCTTGTCTTGGCAGGCTGGCGACAACGCATGTCATCGCCAGCCTGCATAAAAATTATCTCAGTTTAGGGTTTGACTACCAGTTTGCCTTGGGCCAGATCGGCTCTGCCTGCTTGGCGTAATCGGGAGCGACGATGACGGACTTGCCGCCTTGCCACTGCAACGCCATGAACGAGCCTTGCGGTCTGCCGACCTCGTCGAATGACAGCGGACCAACGACTGTAGTGAATGTAGACTTGTGCATGTCTTCAATCAACTTGGCATTGTCCAACCCTTGGGTATTCTCCACAGCTTGTTGAAGAACCTGCCCAACCGTGAAGGCATTCGCTGAATCTTCGGCGATCGGTTCGTCGCCATACATGGCATGATAGGCTGCCACAAATTCAGGATTGGTTTCAGTTGTGGACGCTTCAAACCATGAAATAGCGGAGAAAATACCCTCGGTGGATGTACCCAGCGCTTCGTTGAATTCCTTGGGGAGCGAAGGACCAGTCGAGAAGAACGCGCCGCGCGGCTGATATCCAGCCTGAATGTAAGCCTTGATTTGTCCAACGGAATCTTCGAACTGTGTGCCGCCAATAATCAAGTCTGGGTTCTTGTCTGCGACCTTAGCTGCCAGCGAGGAGAAATCCTTATTTTCGGGCGGATATTTCTCTTTGAGCGCTTCGGTAAGACCGCCGGCTATAAGTAATGGCTCCATCGCCTCAACTACGCCCAAGGTAAATGGATCATCCTGAGTGATTACTGCAAAGGTCTTTGGGCGGGCTGTATCTGGCAAACTTAACACATAGTTAACGAAGGGAATCCCTTGCGTGTCAGACGAGGCGGGCTGGCAGAAAAATAGATTCGTCAAGCCGCGGTCAAAAACGTGCGGCGCGCCGCCGGCAGGTTCGGGGAAGGCGTAGCCATATTTATTGGCAACTTCAGATGAAGGGATAACGAGTTTGCTGGAGAATGGACCAACCAACAAATCCACCTTATCTTGAGTGATCAATTTTTCGTAATCGGCGACAGCGGTATCAGGATTAGAAGCGTTGTCATAGATGACAAACTGAACCTGACGACCGAGCAGACCGCCGGCTTTGTTGACCATATCAGCCCACAATTCGTATCCTTTTTTCGCGGCAGAGCCGGGATCAGAAAAGTCGCCAGTTAACGGAAGCGATGCGCCAACTTTAATTGGCG
>JAVHOY010000325.1:0-6378 GCA_036170295.1 bacterium | reverse complement strand
CTAAAGCTCAACTAGAGAGGCGGCGTTTTTCAGCAACGCTTGTTTTACCCGCCTCCTTGTTTTCAACGGGAGGCTTTTCATTTTGCCGACGTCTGAAATCGAAAGATAATCTAAACAGACGGCGCAAGGAGGCGCTTGCGTGAGCGCAGATAGTAATAACCCCGACCCTCTTAAGCGAAAGTGTGTTTCACATTTCTCGTCCTATCTGTCTACTACAAGTTGCCTCTCATCCTATAAATTTATGCCATGATTTGAGTTGGTCAATGTTGAGGAACATCAGATAATGACGCATCAAGTGTAAATCGCCTTTCGCCGCCGAAGGCGATTTTTTATTGCCTTCATCCAAGCAGAAATCATAACCCGTCATTGCGAAGGCGCAGTCCAAAGCGCTCCAAGCGCGGATTGCTTCGCTCCGCTCGCAATGACAAAATACGGAGGCATATATGGCTTTCTTAAGCGAAATTCTCGGTCACACCATCACTGATTTTGATGGAAAATATATTGGCAAATTAGAAGACCTCATCGCGCGCGAACCCGCAGACGCCATTCATCCCATCGTGGACGCGGTCGTCATCAAAGACAAGAACAAAATCGTCATCGCGCCGTACGCGCTGGTGATGGCGTTGTTCGCGCCCTCGATCCCGCTCAAATGCCGCGCGGATGAAATCCCAACTTACGAAACTACCGACAGCGATATTTTTCTCTCCCGCGACGTGCTGGACAAACAGATTATTGACACCAACGGCGCGCGCGTAGTGCGCGTCAACGATCTTGAACTGGTGCGCGTCAACGGCACGGTTTACGTCGGCAACGTGGATATTGGCTTGATGGGCATTATGCGCCGCGTCGGAATCGCAAACGCCATTCAACGCCTCGTTTCAATCTTCAAACTATCCGCGCCGAAAACATTCATCTCATGGGACGACGTGGAACTGTTGCGCCACGATCCCTTCATGCGGTTGCGCGTGCCAGTCGAAAGCATCTCTGAATTGCATCCCGCCGACGTCGCCGAAATTATCAGCGACATGAACAAACTCGAAAGCGGACAATTGCTTGAAGCGTTGAACATGGAGCAACTCGCCGATACGCTGGAGGAAGTGGAAACCGAATATCAAGCCGACCTCGTCGAGAATATGTCCGATGAAAAAGTGGCGGGCTTGCTCGGAGAGATGGAACCCGACGAAGCCGCAGACTTGCTCGCCGAACTGCCCGAAGAACGCAGCCGCGATCTGCTCGCTTTGATGAACAAAGAAGATTCAGACGAAATGCAGAAACTTCTTTCCTACGACGAAGATTCTGCAGGCGGCATTATGACCACCGAGTACGCTTGCGTCCCGCCCAACGTCACAGCGGAAGAAGCGATCAAAATTCTGCGCGAAACCGCCACCGATGCGGAGACTCTATTCTATGTTTACGTCACCGATACAACAGATCATTTGATGGGCGTGTTCTCGCTTTCCAATTTAATTTTTGCCAACCCCGACGCGCGCGTCGAAGAATTCATGGAAGATCGCGTGAAGAGCGTCGGCTTGAACGACGACCAAGACGAAGTGGCGCAAGTCATCACCAAATATGATTTGATCGCGATTCCTGTTGTGGACGAGAACAACGTCATGCACGGCATCGTCACCGCCGACGACGCGCTGGACAAGATCATTCCGACGGCATGGAAAAAACGTCTGCCGCGTTTTTATCGTTAATAAGAGGACGTCATGGAAAATAAATTCTTCATTAACCGCAACGGGCGCTTCTTTTCCTCGTTGTGGAAAAAAGTATTGTTGCTTCTCGCGGTCTTTGGTCCCGCAACCATCACCGCAATGGCGGATAACGACGCGGGCGGCGTGGCGACTTACTCCATCGCGGGCGCGAAACTCGGCTACCCCATTTTGTTCCTGCTCCCCATTATCACCATCCTGCTCGCGATCACGCAGGAGATGGGCATGCGCCTCACGATCATCACGCGGCGCGGACTCGCGGATTTGATCCGCGAACGCTACGGTGTGCGCGCTTCCATATTCATGTTTGGGACGCTGTTCTTTGCCAATCTTGGCACATTGATTACCGAACTTTCCGCAGTCAAAACAACCAGCGGAATGTTTGGACTGCCTCCCATACCTTCCGTCATCGTGGTAGTCATCATCGCGTTTGTTCTTATCACGCGCGGAAATTATAAGATGACGCAGTCCATTATGTTGGTGGCGTGCGCGTTCTTCTTTGTTTATATTTTCTCAGCGGTCAAGGCAAAACCAGATTGGACTCTCGCGCTGACCAATATGGCGTATCCGCACGGCGTGGATTTTACGTCTGCCTACATGAAAGACTATCTCATTATTGGCATGGGCGTATTGGGAACAACCATCACGCCCTGGGGACAGTTTTTCATCAGCAGTTTTGCGTATGACAAAAAGATTGAGAAAGGACAGGTTGGTCTTTCACAACTCGAAACCTATTGGGGCGCGTTCCTCACGGATTTTTTCTCATTCTTTATGATCGTGGCGACCGCCGCGACGTTATATGTCAATCACATTACATTGGATTCGGGCGAGCGCGCCGCGCTGGCAATCGCTCCGTTTGCCGGGAAGATTGCCTCGCAACTTTTTGCGCTGGGAATTCTCAACGCGGGCTTTATGGGATTGGTGGTCGTCTCGCTCTCGACGGCTTACGCCTTTGCCGAGTTCTTCGGTCTCTCTGGCAGTTTGGACGATACGTTCAAAGAAAGCAAGACCTTCTATATTTTATACATTGCCCAATTATTGCTTGCCACCTTATTCGTGATTATCAGCAACGTCAGTCTTTTTCAAATTGCGCTGGTGACTCAGATCATCAACGCCGTCGCGCTGCCGCTGGTCTTTTACTTCCTGATCAATTTAACCAGCGACCGCGAGTTGATGGGCGAGTTTGCCAACAACGCTTTCCAGAGAAACTTCGCTTTCATTAGTTCCATCGTGATTGTTCTCGCTTCTGCGTTCACGGTTGCGGCGGTGTTGATGGGACTGTAAAGAAAATTTTTGATTCTCAATCTGCGCGAATCAAAAAAAGACGACTCTTGCGAGTCGTCTTTTTTTGATTCTAAAACTTACTGTTATTCAACTACGACGTTGGCGCCGGCTTCGGCGAGTTTCTTCTTGGCGTCGGCAGCCGCGTCTTTGCCAACAGCGGTGAGAACTTTGCCGCCGGCGGTTTCAGCGAGAGTCTTAGCTTCGCCAAGACCGAGACTGGTCAACTGGCGAATGACCTTGATAACGTCGATCTTCTTAGCGCCCGGGTCTTTGATGATCACGTCGAACTCGGTCTTCTCTTCAACAGGTTCGGCGGCGGCGGCAGGACCGCCAGCCATCATCGCCACAGGAGCGGCGGCGGAAACGCCCCACTTCTCTTCAAGCGCTTTCACGAGGTCAGCCGCCTCAAGGACGGAAAGTGTGGAAAGTTCATCCACGAGTTTTGTAAGCTTTTCAGACATTGTTTAGAACTCCTTACGAAATAATAATTTAGTTTTTGCAGATGGTCTCATCTACAAAAGCAATGGATTGAAACGCGATTTACGCCGCTGCGGAAGTTTGTTCCGCATGGGCTTTGACGACAGCCGCCAATCCGCGCGCGGGTTCTGCGAGCGTGCGAACAAGTTTGCTGGCGGGAGCTTGCAACATGCCGAGCAATGTAGCGCGCATAACGGGCAACGGGGGCATTTCGGAAAGCGCCTTTACTTGCGCGGCGCTCAAAGATTTGCCAGCCATCAAACCGCCTTTCACCTTAACGAACTCGCTGCCTTTTGTGGCGTCGGTCAGGGCTTTCGCGGTGGAAGCCGGGTCTTTGAATGCGAATGAGATCGCGGTGGATTTCACCAGATAATCTGTGGGAAATTCCATGCCGTTCTCTGCGAAGACGCGACGAGCGAGCGTATTCTTCACGATATGGAATTCGCCGCCAGTTTCGCGGATTTTTGCGCGGATCGCGTCAATCGCTTTCATCTTCGCGCCGGTATATTCCACAAGAATCACCGCTTCGCTGCGCTTGACCCAATCGTTATATTGAGCCAAAGACGCTTCCTTGCGTTGTTTAGAAATTGCCAAAGGGTTCACCTCCTTTCATATAAAAAGTCTTTGCCACTTACACAGGCAAAGACTTTTTGCAACCTTCAAAGAAGGACATCAACGCAGACGCGCTGAAATTTGCGATCAGTCTTCACCTGAGCGGGGAATTAAGTTTCACAGGGCGGTCGAGAGACCTATTCTATGAAACGCCCGCCTTCATCGGCGAAGTGGTTTTAAGGATTAACGAGTATCGCTACTCGGCGCCTTCAATATGTTCGTTGGGCTCCATTTTTACGCCGGGTCCCATCGTAGTCGCTACTGTAATGTGTTTCACAAAATTACCCTTCGCGCCTGAGGGACGAGCCTTGTTGACTGCGCCCATCAAAGCCGCGTAATTTTCAATCAGTTGATTGGCGCTGAACGAAGCCTTGCCAATGGAAACATGAATGTTCGAGGTCTTGTCCAAACGAAATTCCACGCGCCCCGCTTTGGCTTCCTTGATGGCGCGTTCGATGTCCTGCGCGGGAACAACGGTGCCAGCCTTTGGATTCGGCATGAGACCGCGAGGTCCAAGCACGCGTCCTAAACGACCGACCTTGCCCATCGCGTCAGGCGTAGCGATTGCGACGTCAAAGTCCAACATGCCGCCTTCGATTTTCTTCAGCGTCTCGTCATCGTCCGCGACGAGATCCGCGCCGGCTGCGCGAGCCGCGACAGCGCCTTCGCCCTGAGCGAAGACCAGCACACGCACAGTCTTGCCAAGTCCGTGAGGAAGCACAACGACGTCGCGCAATTGCTGATCCGCTTGGCGCGAATCGAGCGTGGTGTTCATGTGAACTTCAATCGTTGAGTCGAATTTGGTGGTGGAAGTTTCTTTTACGAGCGTAATCGCTTCGCTGGCGGAATAGATCTTATCAATATCAACTTTGGCGAGAGCCGCCTTGTATTTCTTTCCGTGTTTAGTCATTTTATCCTCCGTGGTACAAGCGGACAACCGCAGTTGTCCTCCCACAAATTAGTCGGTTACGGTAATGCCCATCGAGCGGGCGGTGCCTTCAATTTGCTTCATCGCGCCTTCAAGATCAACAGCGTTCAGGTCTTTCATTTTGAGCTCGGCAATTTCCTTCACCTGAGCGCGAGTCACTTTGCCGACCTTATCTTTGTTCGGCACGCCTGAGCCTTTTTCGATCTTAGCGGCTTTTCGCAGCATCACCGCAGCGGGCGAGGTGCGCAAGACGAACGTGAAAGAACCATCCGTGTAGATGGTAATCTCGGCGGGCAACACTTCGCCGGGGCGATTGGATGTGCGCGCGTTGTATTCTTTGCAAAACGCCATGATGTTTACGCCATGACTTGCCAACGCGGGACCGACGGGAGGCGCAGGATTCGCCTTGCCAGCCTCCAACTGCAAACGTACGATTGCCTTTAATTTCTTTGCCATTTCATTACTCCTTTGTGGTTATAACGGGTCATTTTGGGAGACCCTCCCACCAAATCAGTTATCAGTTATCAGTTATCAGTTATCAGTCGCCTGATTTCTAATTACCAATCACTAATTACTGCTCACTGGTTATGCCTTCTCAACTTGCAGGAAATCCAATTCTACGGGCGTTTCGCGCCCAAAGAAACTGACCATCACGCGCACCTTCGTGCGCTCCATGTCAATATCGGCGACCATGCCGCGAAAGTCGTTGAAGGGTCCGTCTACGATGCGGACGCGCTCGCCCACTTTGTAAGTGACCTTGACGGTTGGCGCTTCGGCTTCCATGCGTTTAACAATCTGCGCGACTTCTTCCGGGCGCAGCGGCGTGGGGTTATTGCCCATGCCGACAAAGCCGGTCACGCCGGGCGTGTTGCGCACTACGAACCAAGATTCTTCCGAAAGCGCCATGTTGACCAGCACATAACCGGGAAAAATATGACGTTCCACAGTTTTGCGCTTGCCGTCTTTGACTTCGATCTCTTCCTGTGTGGGAATAACCACGTCAAAGATGCTGTCCTTCATGCCCATTGTTTCGATGCGCTGTTCGAGGTTATGGCGCACTTTGTTCTCGTAACCCGAATAACAATGGATGACATACCACGCCGGACCTTCAACCATCACTTCGACGGAAGGAAGATCGGAAGGGATTTGATTTTCGGAGCGCGCAGACCGCTTCGCGTCAGAAGAAGAAGCGACATGCTTTACATCCGCAGGAGCAGGCTGCTCCTCGGCTGGTTGATCTATCGATTCTTTTTCAAATTGCGCTTGCGGTTCCGGCAAATCCATCAGGTCCTCAATTCAACTAAATACCCAGCGCCAGATTCAATAATTTACTGGCAAGGTAATCCACGCCCGAGAGAAATA
>JAVHOY010000324.1:0-1431 GCA_036170295.1 bacterium | reverse complement strand
CGCTAAAAGTAGGTAGCGGTCGATACCGGAAAATGATACCGGTAGGTCTGGTAGGTACGAAAAGCTGAATTTTGTGCAGAAAACTCACAAAAGTGGATTGACAGTGGTTGATTTTGCACATCGAGCCAGAAATCCTTTGGGTAAATGAGTGGTCACCGAGTTCTTTTCTCGAAGTCGCCCTGAAAGTATGGCGTCTTTCGGAAATGGTCTTCCTGCGAGCTGCCGCCGAAAACGCCCAGGCGTTCTTCTGGGCTTGCGATCCCAAAAGCCAGTGGGCACCACCTGGAGAGTTGCCGCAAGAAAGCTCAAAATTGAGCCTGCCAGGAGTGCCAACTCAGGCAAGCGCTGGACACATTCCGGATTATGGACGAATTGGCGATGAGCTCCTATCATCTGCTTTGCGCTCAACGGGATCTGTTCCACAGGCCAACGATCTTTGTAGATGGCGCGCACACTCTCTGGTTTGAGCACTACCGGAGTTGCCAATAGCCAGGGCTGCTCAAAAGCAGGATCATAGAAGGCATAGATATCGAAGGTTTTGTTTTTTTCATCTGGCTCGACTTTGTTCAAAATTAGGTTACGCCAGATCTCTACTCGGATCTCGAGCCCATCGTTCACCCATGCGTAAGTTTCATCCGGTGCTGTACCTTTGAGCATTTTGCCTTTGTATTTGCGTGGTAATGGGCGCACCGATACACCATATTTTGGTTTTCGCCCAAGGATGTGTGCCGGTAGGAAATTGCGCCGAGCGGTAAAGTTGGTTGCTAAGCGCAAGACAAACATGTCGATCCCGGCTTCTTGTAGATCGCTGATTTTCATCCCAGCGTCTATGACTGCAATTTCGTCAAGTTGAAGCCTCTTTTTGGCATTTTTGAGCATTTCTCGCCATAATTGCTTCTCGCTATGATCTTTGGGATGCACCCGCTCGAAGGCACGCGGCAAAGCCAGTCTTTGTCCATTGATTTCGCCCACGTCGCCTACAATACCAAAGATAACAGCTGGTAGGGCCCGATTGGCCGCAGGATGATAGTGTTTCCCAGGACAATTCTTGAGCGCAGGACGCCAGAAAGCAGTCACGTCAATCGTAACTGGCAGATATCCTTCGTAACGATGTTCTTGCCAGTCAGGTAGTGCTTTGACATGTTCACGCCATAAAGCCAACATGGCTGGCATTTGCCACATTCCTGTACCGAAGGCAGTCCAGGCTCTGCGTATGGCAGCGTCATCCAAACCGATTGATTTTAGCGCCGGAAAAAGTGCTCCCCGACTTGGCAAAAGTGCACCGCTGACCAACATCCAGAAAAAATGTAAAAGTGCAAGATTGGTGCCAATTGGTAAATCCAAGATCAAAATGCTCAAGACGCTTATGGTATGATTTGCCATGGTAATGGGCTCCTGTGAAATCTGTTTTGTCCAAAGCAAGATTATCAC
>JAVHOY010000323.1:0-1449 GCA_036170295.1 bacterium | reverse complement strand
CGCCGTCGGGCGTGGCGGCGTAACCAAAGCCCGCGAAGATGCACGCGCCGAGCGTATCGTAGCCCGCCATATTTAATTGAGCGTTAAGCGATGCGTCTTTTTGCGCGTTCGGGTCAAGATGATTAATCTTCGCGCGGATAGTCAACCCGCAAGTGTGGTCTGCGCCTTGCGGCGAAGTGGCGAACGTAACGCCCGTGCCTTTGATGGAGCGCGGCTCATACGCCGACATGGCTTGTCCTTTCACGGCGGGAACATGCTCGATGTTATATTTTTTGCCGACTGCCACCGCGCCATCGCCGAGAATGCGACCTAATTCTGTGCCAGCGCGAATCTCGCCAATGAGTTTCAGCGCGTCCTCCTCGCTGCCCCAGCGCATCAAGCCCGCTTCCGCTGCAACACCCAGCGCGCCGCCGACTTCAATCGAATCCAAGCCTAAGTCGTTTACTTCCCAGTTCATGCGTCCGATTGAATCCAGCGAATCAATATCAAGGTTTGTTCCCATCAAGCCAATTGTTTCATATTCAAGCGGAGAGACAATCACTTTGCCGTCTTCGCCGCCAAAGACGTTTGAGCATTTGATGGTGCAGCCCGCCATGCACGCATGGGATGGGTCGGAGGGTTTGCCGCGCGTCAAGATAAATTCGCGCAGGCTTTCGCCGCTGATATTTTCCACTTGATCAAATGTGCCGCGCGAAAAATTATGCGCGGGCAACGCCGCAAAACTTTGCGTCAACTGCGCCATCGCTGCGGTGCCATAATCGCGATAAGAGACAGACTGCGGATGCTCCATCACGACTTTGGTGTAATCTTTCTGCGCGACTTTGAACGCCTCAACGTCAGCGATGGAAGGTTTCTGTCCGCCCGCGTGATCGAACACGATGGCTTTCAATCCTTTGGACGCCATCACCGCGCCGAGTCCGCCACGCGCGGCAATGCGAGACGGGACTTTATCTTTATCAATATTTTGAATCCCCGCGGATTTCATTTTCATCTCGCCGCCAGGACCGATTAAAGAAATGGCGACTTTATCGCCGTATTTTTCGATTAATTTTTTCGCGGTTTCGTACACGCCAACGCCGGCAAGGTCGTCCGCTTTTTCCCATCTCGCGCCGTTGAGCGAGAGATGCAAAATCCAATAGCCGTTTTTTTCGGGAGCGTCTTCAACGATGAGCGCATGAATTCCCATGAATGCCATGTGATAGCCTGTGCGCCCGCCCGCATTGGCTTCTTTGACCCCGCCCGTCAGCGGAGATTTTCCGCCGATGGAAATTCTATCGGTGGAGGAGAGCGCATGACCGACGAGCAGTCCGGGCGCAAATATCAATTTATTTCCCGCGCCAAGCGGATCGCATTTTGCGTCCACTTCATCCACTAAAACGCGCGCGATGAGTCCGCGCCCGCCGAGACGCTGCCACGTTTGCGGAACGGGTTCGCGTTTGAGGGTTTGCG
>JAVHOY010000322.1:9327-25671 GCA_036170295.1 bacterium | reverse complement strand
CCGCGTCCTTTGATCGAGAACACGTCTTCTACCGCCATCATGAACGGCTTTTCTATTTCGCGCTTCGGCTCGGGGATATATTCATCCACCACGCGCAACAATTCTTTGATGCACGCATATTCCGGCGCGTTCGAATCCGTGCTGGCGCTGTCCAACGCTACCTTCGCCGAACCGCGCACGATCGGCGTCGTGTCGCCGGGAAAACCGTAACTGGTCAGCAATTCGCGCAATTCCAACTCAACCAATTCCAGCAATTCGGGATCGTCCATCATGTCGATTTTATTCAAGAAGACGACAATGGACGGAACTTCCACTTGACGGGCGAGCAACACATGTTCGCGCGTCTGCGGCATCGGCCCATCCGGAGCCGCGACCACCAAGATCGCGCCGTCCACCTGCGCCGCCCCCGTGATCATGTTCTTGATGTAGTCGCGATGTCCGGGCATGTCCACATGCGCGTAATGGCGCTTGTCGGTTTGATATTCCACATGCGCGATGTTGATCGTGATCCCGCGCGCTTTTTCTTCCGGCGCGTTGTCAATCTGATCGTACGCTTTGAATTCCGCGTTGCCCATCAAGCCCGCTACTTTTGTGATCGCCGCCGTCAATGTCGTCTTGCCATGGTCAATGTGCCCCATGGTGCCTACATTCAAATGCGGTTTGCTTCGGTCAAACTTTGCCTTCGCCATTGTCTAACTCCTTAATTAAAAAAAACGATTATGCTTTTAAGATTTCTTCCGCCACCGACTGCGATACTGGGGCGTAGTGGTCAAATTCCATATTGAAAACGCCGCGTCCCTGTGTAGCGGAGCGGAGCTGAGTCGCGTACCCAAACATTTCAGCTAGTGGAACCATTGCGCGAATGGCTTGCGCATTTCCAAGACGAACTTCCATACCTTGAATTAATCCGCGGCGGGCATTGATTTGCCCCATTACGTCGCCGAGATATTCTTCCGGCACGACAACTTCTACCTTCATCATTGGTTCAAGCAAGATAGGATGTCCCTTTTGAACGCCTTCCTTGAAGCCCAAAATGGCAGCCATCTTGAACGCCATTTCACTTGAGTCAACTTCATGGAAAGAGCCGTCAATCAGCGTAACTTTTATATCAACAACAGGGTATCCCGCAAGTACGCCTCCATCGGCGGCTTCTCTTACGCCTTTTTCAATTGGATTAATGTATTCTTTTGGAATAGAGCCGCCCACGATTTTATTTTCAAAAATGATGCCGCTTCCGCGTTCGCCCGGTTCCATAGAAAACACAACATGCCCGTACTGTCCTTTACCGCCGGACTGTTTGGCATATTTGTAATTGACTTCTTTAACCGCTTTGGTCATTGACTCACGAAACGCAACGCGCGGAGCGCCAACATTCGCCTGCACTCTAAATTCGCGCAACAAACGGTCTACGATAATATCAAGATGCAGCTCGCCCATGCCTCTAAGAATAGTCTGTCCAGAATCCACATCCGAGTTGACGTGAAGCGTGGGATCCTCTTCAGACAACTTGCGTAGGGCTTCTCCCATTTTTTCCTGATCGGCAGAACTTTTGGGTTCAATGGCAATTGAAATAACTGGTTCTGGAAATGAAATATTTTCAAGAACAAGGGGCTTTGTATCGCAAAGTGTATCGCCTGTGAAACTATCTTTGAAACCCAACACAGCGCCAATATCGCCTGAAAGTATCTCAGTCACATCTTCACGATGATCGGCGTGCATACGGATCAAACGTCCAATACGTTCCTTTTTACCTTTTTTGGTAGTGTTCTGTACGGTTTGCCCCTGACTTAAAACGCCTGAGTAAACGCGAACATAAGCGAGACGACCGACGTATGGATCCGTCACGATCTTAAACACCAACGCGCTCAATGGAGCGTCGTCCTGTGTGGCAATATCAAATGTATTTTCTGGATTACCCGGTTCAGATACTGTGAGAGTTGGCTTATCGGCTGGAGAAGGAAGATAATCAACTACCGCATCAAGCAGAACCTGCACACCCTTGTTCTTTAAGGAAGAACCGCAGAATACAGGCGCGGTCTTATTTGCAAGCACACCTTTACGAAGCGCAAGTTTGAGTTCATCAATGCTAATTTCCTGAGCTTCAAGGAATTTCATTGTCAAAGTATCGTCAAGCTCGGCAATTTTTTCCACCATTTTGGCGCGAGCGTTCTTCGCTTGTTCTTTCAAATCCTCTGGGATTTCAACAATATGCGGGTCTTTACCCAGATCATCTTCCCAGATAATAGCCTTCATGGTAAGAAGGTCTACAATGCCTTTGAAAGTCGCCTCAAAACCGATTGGAATTTGCATCGCAATCGGGTTAGCGCCTAAGCGATCTATAATCGTTTCGATAGTCCGCTCAAAGGAAGCGCCGACGCGATCCATTTTATTAACAAAGCAAATACGCGGCACGCCATAACGGTCAGCCTGACGCCAAACAGTTTCAGATTGAGGCTCCACGCCCTGAACCGCGTCAAAAACTACCACGCCCCCGTCCAAAACACGCAAAGACCGCTGAACTTCGGCGGTGAAATCAATATGACCGGGCGTATCAATGATGTTGACCTGATAACCCTTCCACTCCGCGGAAACAGCCGCCGAGACAATGGTAATACCGCGCTCGCGCTCTTGAACCATCCAGTCGGTAACTGTGGTGCCGTCATCCACCGAACCAATGCGATGCGTCATGCCGGTATAGAACATGATACGCTCGGTGGTGGTGGTTTTACCGGCGTCAATGTGGGCAATAATGCCTATATTTCGATATTTTTCCAGCGGATACGTACGTGCCATTAACTACTCTTCCTTTAAGAACTTAAATTAAAAACTACACGCGATAATGAGAAAATGCGCGATTTGCTTCCGCCATTTTATGCGTTTCGTCGCGCTTACGAATAGCGGAGCCGGTTTCATTAAAAGCGTCAATCAATTCAGCGGCTAGTTTGTCAGAGAAGGACTTGCCTGTGCGGTCATGCGCAGCAGCAAGAAGCCAGCGCAACGCAAGTGTAGTACGGCGGTCTGTGGAAACTTCCATAGGCACTTGATAAGTCGCGCCACCCACGCGACGCGGGCGGACTTCCATAGCAGGTCCAACATTTTTCAGCGCGCCTTCAAAGACTTCCAACGGATTCTTTTCGGTGCGTTCTTTAATCAAATCCATTGCGTCGTAAATCAAACGAACGGCTGTGCTTTTCTTGCCTTTCTTAAGCACATGTTTGACCATTGTCTGCACTTGGATGCTATTAAAACGGGGGTCGGGAAGGACTTCACGCTTCTCGGGTTTTGCTCTTCGCATGGTTATAACTCCATTCTTAAATTACTTCGGACGCTTCGCGCCGTATTTGGAGCGCGACTGTTTACGATTGGCTACGCCAGTGGTATCCAAAGAACCGCGTACGATATGATAACGCACGCCTGGCAAATCCTTCACACGACCGCCGCGCACCAACACTACGGAGTGTTCCTGCAATTGATGACCTTCGCCGGGAATATAAGCCGTGACTTCAATGCCATTAGTTAGACGCACACGCGCGATCTTGCGCAACGCCGAGTTTGGCTTCTTAGGAGTCATGGTGCGGACAACGGTACAAACGCCGCGTTTCTGCGGCGCGCCTTTGTCCTGCTTTACGCGACGCTGCTTGAAGCTGTTCAATGTGAACTGCAGAGCGGGCGCTTTGCTTTTTGTCTTTTTATTTTTGCGGCCCTTGCGGACCATTTGATTTACTGTCGGCACAGTAGCCTCCGATTAAAAAAATATTTCAAAATTACGATTGAATATTCGCAAGAAATGAGACCATCAACAATCTTTTCTGATGGCCTCATTTGTATTTTGCTGCCAATTGGGTCGAGCGGGGGGTAAGCCACTCTTGCTTTCTGGACAACGGCGCGTTAGTTTATCACGCCAATCCCAGTGCGTCAATAGAAAACGCTATTTTTTTCTCGATTGATTCTCTCCTAAGCTCAACAAACCGGTATCATGTTTTGGCGGATGCGCTTTCTCGTCATCCTTTCCAAACTTGACAATATCGCCGCCTTCGTTGACCGCTTCTACCGCAAGCCCCAGCGACTGTAATTCTTTCACGAGTACGCGGAACGAAGCGGGAATGCTCGGCTCCTCAATCGGTTCGCCCTTGACAATCGCTTCATAAGTATTGACGCGCCCTTGCACATCGTCCGATTTGACGGTGAGCATTTCTTGAAGGGTATGCGCCGCGCCGTAAGCTTCAAGCGCCCAGACTTCCATTTCGCCAAAGCGTTGACCGCCGAACTGCGCCTTACCGCCTAGCGGTTGTTGCGTAACCAAACTATAAGGTCCAGTAGAGCGCGCGTGGACTTTATCTTCAACAAGGTGATGAAGTTTAAGCATCGTCATCACGCCAACAGTTACAGGCTGATCGAAAGGAACGCCTGTTTTGCCATCGCGCAAAGTCTGCTTGCCCAGAATGGGTAAAGCAATACCTTTTTCTTTCGCCAATTCTTGAGCGGTATCAAAGACTTTATCTTCCGCTACGCGTCGGGTAATGCCATGAAGATCCATCCACAAACGCAAGCAGGCATTCACGGTCATTATGTCCACTTCGGGATCCAGATTAGCAAGACTGAGGTCGTCAAACAGAATTTCTTCAGGCTTGGTATATCCCTTTTCGCGCAACCATTCTTTGGCGGTCGCGTGACGCGCATATTGCAAGTCGGTTAATTTATAAACGTCATACTTCCGTTTACCGAGCCAATGTTCAAGATATAAACGACGCACTTCATCGTCGTCTTCAATAGAGTTTGGATCATACTCTTGTTCTTTGAGCCACACCCAAGCGCGTTCAACGGCTTCCTTCCAAGCCTGATCTACGATCCATGCGCGGGCGAGTTCGGCTTCGATTTGTTCTTCGGTCGCGCCGTCAAACACAGGCGTGATTGCGCGGAACCCCATACGCTTTGCCGCCCAACCGAGATGAATTTCTAACACCTGTCCAATATTCATACGACCCGGCACGCCGAGCGGGTTGAGAATAATATCAACGGGTGTGCCGTCTTCAAGGAAGGGCATATCTTCCACAGGCACAACTTTGGAAACGACGCCTTTGTTGCCATGACGTCCCGCCATTTTATCGCCTGCCATGATCTTGCGGCGTTGCGCGACAGAGACGCGCACCATCGTATCCACGCCGGCGGAAAGATCAGAATTATCTTCGCGGGTGAATACTTTGACGTCCACAACTTTGCCGCGTTCGCCATGTGGCATACGCAAAGAGGTGTCTTTGACGTCGCGCGATTTTTCGCCAAAGATGGCGCGCAACAAACGCTCTTCAGGAGTCAATTCTTTCTCGCCCTTCGGTGTGATCTTGCCAACAAGAATGTCGTTGGGACCAACCTCCGCGCCAATGCGAATGATGCCATTTTCATCAAGGTCTTTAATCGCGTCTTCGCCCACGTTTGGAATATCGCGAGTGATCTCTTCAGGACCAAGTTTTGTATCGCGCGCTTCAACTTCATGTTTTTCGATATGAACGGAAGTAAAGTAATCGTCTTGAACCAAGCGTTCAGAAAGCAGAATAGCGTCTTCAAAGTTGCCGCCTTCCCATGAAAGGAAAGCGACTACTGGGTTTTGTCCAAGCGCAAGTTGCCCGCTTTCAGTAGAAGAAGAGTCGGCAATAATATCGCCCTTCTTGATTACCTGCCCCTTAACGACAGAGGGACGCTGGTCAATACAAGTGCTTTGATTCGAGCGTTGATATTTGCGGAGTTGATAGATTCGGTTTCCGCTTTTCTTTTCTTTGACTGTGATGGCGGAGCCGGTGACTGAAACGACTTCTCCATCCGCTTCCGCTGCCACCACCTGACCTGAGTCAAGCGCGGCGTGAGATTCCATACCCGTAGAAACAAGCGGAATTTCGGGACGCACCAAAGGAACCGCTTGCGCCATCATGTTCGATCCCATGAGCGCGCGATTTGCGTCGTCATGTTCAAGGAAGGGAATCAACGCGGCGCTGATGCCCACAACTTGATGCGGCGCAACATCCATGTAATCAATATTTTCAGGATTAGAGAACATGAATCCAGAATGATAGCGGCAAGAGATGCGCTCGCGCGAGAACTCGTCATTCGCGGTTAATTGCGAGTTAGCTTGAGCGATTGTAAATTTATCTTCTGCGTCTGCGGAGAGATAAAGCACCTCGTCGGACACAAATGGGACAATGCTGACTTCGCCGCCCGCTTTGGCAATTTTCTTTAGAGACTTGGCGTCAATAACCGCGCCCGCCTTGAAAAGCATTTCTTCGGTTTTAGCGTCATAAGCGTCTTCGTGCAGTGTGCGTCCCTCTAAACGCTCGTCTGTTGCGGAAAACGCCTTGTACACTTTGCGATAAGGCGTTTCAATAAATCCATATTCATTGACGCGCGCAAACGAAGCCAAACGACCAATCAAACCGATGTTTGGACCTTCAGGCGTTTCAATCGGGCAGATACGCCCGTAATGCGAGTGATGCACATCGCGCACATCGAAGCCCGCGCGCTCGCGGCGCAGACCGCCAGGTCCTAACGCGGAGAGTGTGCGCTTGTGTCGCAACTCTGCCAGCGGATTTGTTTGATCCATAAATTGCGAAAGCTGCGAAGAGCCGAAGAACTCGCGCAACGCGGCAACCACTGGGCGAATGTTTACCAACGTTACAGGCGAAAGCTGTTCTTGATCGCGAATGGACATACGTTCTTTAATCACGCGCTCCATACGACGCAAGCCGATGCGCAACTTATTCTGAATCAACTCACCCACCGTCTTAACGCGACGATTGCCCAAGTGGTCAATATCATCGGGGCGTTCCACGCCATTATTGATCTGTATCATGCGACGCAACAAGCGAACCACGTCGCTCTTTGTCACAGTGCGATGCGGGATCGGAATGTTCAAATCCAGTTTTTGATTCAGTTTATAACGACCCACGCGCTCAAGATCATAATGGCGTTGGTCAAACAATTGTTCTTCCATAAATTGGCGAGCGTTATCAAGCGTGGCAGGATCGCCAGGACGCATTTTCTTAAAGAATTCAATGAGCGCTTGCTCGGCAATCGGCTGTTTGGAGTTGCTCCAATCAGGTTCTTGATTCAGCGTAGACGCAATGAACATGCGCTCGGGGTTATTATCCACATCTTTGAAGATAGAAAGAATCTCTTCGTCCGATCCTGTTTTGATAGGAGAATCTTTAATTCCATCGCTGACTGCGGAAAGCGCGCGCAGGAAAACAGTGATGGGAACAGTGCGTTTACGATTAAATTTTAAGATGATGTAATCGGACTTACGCGTTTCGAATTCCATCCACGCGCCGCGATCGGGAATGAGTTTCGCCATTGCAAGCGGGCGTCCCGTAGCGCGATCGGCGGGCGCTTCAAAATAAACGCCAGGCGATCGAATCAACTGCGAGACGACAACGCGCTCAGTGCCATTGATAATGAACGTGCCTTTATCGGTCATCTCGGGGAAATCGCCAAGAAAGATGTCCTGCTTGATAGGCTCTGGAACGTCGGGACCCGCCAGCAACACGGAAACATATAACGGGCTGGAGTAAGTCAAGTCGCGCTCAACGCATTCTTCGATAGTGTGTTTGGGGTCGCCAAACCAATACTTAAGACCCCACTGCTGAGACTCTGGGCTGCGGCTTGGGAAGAATAACTTCATTCCTTTGTTATAAGACTCTATCGGCGAAATCTCATGGAAGAGATCGCCTAGTCCATTTTTCTTAAGTCTTTCGAATGAATCAAGTTGAACTTCTATTAAATTGGGAAGATCTAACTTCACGGGAATACGAGCATAGTTTTTTTGGAACAAAGAAGACGTCATCCTTCTCTCCTGAGTGAATTGACTGGGCGGGATGATAAAAAAAATCCGCTGTCTGTTCGGACAGCAATCTAACATTATATCGAAGCGATGGATAAAAGTCAAGAAAAAAGGGAAAGACACAAAATAGACGCCGACATTTCTTGACAATCTATATAAGTCCGTGTAAAATCACGCACGCTTAACTAAAACAGCGTTAGCCGAGATAGCTCAGTTGGTAGAGCACGCGACTGAAAATCGCGGTGTCCCCAGTCCGATCCTGGGTCTCGGCACTCTCGGTTAGATTAACAGCCGAAATTTGCGGGCGTAGTACAGTGGTAGTACGTCTCCTTGCCAAGGAGAAGGTCGTGGGTTCGAATCCCATCGCCCGCTCAAACATGAGGGTTGCGGATTGGAGAATCATTCATTCGCAATCCTCATCGTATATATGGCGTCGTCGCCAAGTGGTAAGGCAAGGGTCTGCAAAACCCTCACTCGCGGGTTCGAATCTCGCCGACGCCTCTGCAATCGTTGCGTGGCAAAAACTGTCCCAAATAAAAATTTGGGACAGTTTTGTTTTAAGAAATTTTGAGTAGTAGAATTGCGTTCAATGTTCACGCGAAAATGGTTAACGTTTCACCGCGATCTAGGATTGCAACTACTGACGTACTATCTGCTATTAATCATCCCATTTCTAGTAACGTTGCTGGTCTTTGACCGTCTAGTGGGAGAAAGAATTCGCAGAGACGCCGAAGCCAATGATATTGCCTTAGCGCGCGCCATTGCGCTGGAAACGGATATCGCCGTCGGCAATTCATTGAAAACCGTAGAAAGTCTCTCCTCATATCCAAGCGTAATCAACATGGATAAAGAAAAAATGGGAGAACTTTTTTCCGTAGTATTAAACACCAGACCCGACGTCAATTTGGTCTATCGCTTAGACAAAGACGGGATCATGCTGTATCACTATCCCGTAGGACCCAGCTCCACAGTCGGGACGGATTTCTCTTTCCGCAGTTATTATCAAGACGCGCTGAAATCTAACGCGCCATTAATTTCAGAGGGACGCATCTCCCCTACTACCCATCAAGCCGTAGCGACAGCAGTTATGCCCATTCGTTCGTCAAGCGGAAAATTTCTTGGGCTGGTCGGCACGAATATTAAACTTGAAAGTTTAAGCGAGACCTTATCGGCAATTGTTTCAGAACATGAAAGCGAGGAGGGATTTGAAGCGCTGATCCTCGACTCTAGCGGACAGGTCATCGCGCATCCTGATCCCATGTATTTGCTCAAACCCGCCAAACAAATTTTGCCCAGTTTTTATACGCAAGCGCTGGCAGGCAAAAGCGGCTCGGTCATCCACATTGATCTTAAGAATGAAGAACGGCTATACACTTACGCATCTATTCCCAGCGCGAGTTGGGGCGTAATCATCAGCCGTCCCACCGCCAACGCCTTCGCAACTCAGATTATCTTGCGGCGCATCACACAAATAGCGACTGGAACTTTTGTTTTGATTGGGCTTGCGTTTTGGGGCATCCTCACATGGCGCGTGATCAACCCAATTGAAAAACTTGCGCCCATCTCTGAAGCCATCGGGTTGAATCAAGAGATTGAGCAAAGCCAGCGCGCGCAAATTGAAAAAATGTCGCGGCGCGGCGATCAAATTGGAAATCTGATTCGCAGTATTTTGCGAATGGAAGCCTCCATCGCCGATCGAATGCAAGAACAGAAAACGCTGCTGGAAGTCAGCGCCGACGTTGTTTCATCGCTAGATTTAAGCGTCGTGCTGGATCGAATTCTTGAACAAGTGGGACGTTTGCTTAACATACGCAGGATCGCCATCCTCGCGTTGGATCAGGAACAAGGCGCATTCCGCATCCGCGCCAGCCGCGGACTTTCGCAGGGTTTCACCGAGCAACTCGCCATTCAACCAAGCGAGCCAAGTTCGGTCAGTATGCGCGCCTTGCGTGTGCGCGAACCGATTCAAGTCAGCGATACGGAAACGGACCCGTCCTATAAGCCGCAAAGAGCGCGCTCGCGCGCGGAAGGCTATCGCGCAGTGCTGGCTGTTCCGCTTAACACGCAACATGCGCCGCCGACTTGCCTGCTGGTCTTTCATCCTCTGCCGCATGAATTCACAACCAATGAAATACAACTGTTATCGAGTTTTGCGAACCAAGCCACGATGGCAATTGAGAACGCGATATTATTTGAACGCAGCGACGCAAGATTACAAGAACAAACGCGCCGCCTTGAAGCGCTGGTGCAATCCATGGAAGACGGATTAATCTTGAGCGATTTAAAGGGCATGGTTATTTACGCGAACAGAAGAGTGGCTGAATTATCAGAGCTAACCCATGAAGACTTGGCGAACATACAAGTTGAGCGCGTAATGAATCGCGTCTTGAGCAAATCCATCGAAGATATATCGAAGCAAGACGAGATCAAAAATATTTTTGAAGGAACAAAACAAAAATTGGAAGTTGCGCTGAAGTCTGCGGGGCGCACGCTGAATTTGCGTTTTGAGACGTTCAACGTGACCGACGCAAAAAACATGCTCATCGGGCGCGGCTTGATCCTGCACGATATCACGGCTGACCGCGAGCTAGACCGCATGAAGTCAAATCTGATTTCAACGGTATCGCACGAACTACGCACGCCGCTGGCTGCGATTAAGGGCTACGCGTCCACCTTGCTGGCGGAAGATGTGGAATGGGACAGCAAGTCGCAAAAAGAATTTTTATCCATTATCTCGGATGAGACCGATAGATTAACAGGCTTGGTAAACAACCTCTTGGATCTATCGCGCATCGAAGCGGGATCGTTAAAATTATCTTTGGAGAAGTGCAACATTGAGGAATGTATCCAACATGGCGCGCGGCAAGCAAATTTGGGAAGTAAGAACAAATTCGAGGTCGAGATAGAAGCGGGGCTGCCCTCCTTCTATGTGGACGTTCCCCGCTTGGAAACCATCATCCGCAACTTGATTGAAAATTCGATCAAGTATGGCGGAGAGGAAACTTCCATTGATATAAAGGTTAACAAACAAGGCGAGGCGATTGTTTTCCGCGTAACGGACGACGGTCCTGGAATTCCGCCCGAAAAAAGCGAACGCATCTTTGAACGCTTCTATCGTTTGGACGATAGTCTGGCGCGCGTGACAAGCGGCGCAGGATTAGGCTTGGCGATTTGTCAAGGATTGGTGCGCGCGCATCAAGGCGATATTTGGGTAGAGTCCATGAATGCAGGCGCATGTATTGCGTTTTCAATTCCATTGAATTTATATGAAGCGAGAGATAAAGCCTTATGAATGACGCTGTGGTGTTAGTGGTAGACGACGAAAAGTCGCTGCGCGATTTTGTGCGCCATAATTTAGAAGCGCGGCATTATAAAGTTCTAACCGCTTCAAACGGATTGGAAGCGTTGGCAATTTTCAACAGCCAAAACATTGGGCTTGTCATTCTTGATTTAATGATGCCGCACATGGATGGATTGGAGACAACGCGACGTATCCGCGAGTCATCCAAAACGCCTGTCATTATTTTGACCGCGTTGGGCGAGGAAGCGGATAAGGTGCGGGCGTTTGACTTAGGCGCGGACGATTATTTGACCAAACCCTTTGGCGTGGGCGAATTGATGGGGCGCATTAAAGCGGTGCTGCGGCGCGCGCGCTGGCAAGAGCCTTCATCCAGTGAAGAGATTCTGGCGCGCGGCGATATTTGCGTGGATATGGAGCGACATGTCGTCACGCTGAAAGACGCGGCTGTGGATTTAACTCCCACTGAATTTAATCTGCTGGTGTATTTGCTGAAACATACAGGCAAAGTTTTAGCGCATCGCGCAATCCTGCAAAACGTGTGGGGCATGGAATATGGCAACGAGGCGGAATATCTGCGCGTGTATATCGGTCGTTTGCGCCAAAAAATAGAAGCGGACGCGCTCAATCCGCGTCACTTGTTTACAGAGCATGGCATAGGCTATCGCTTTGAAGCGTGAGTCCGCGCATCGTCGCGCAAAATTACAACTACATAATGGATAAAATATCGGGAGTCATTATCCAGTAGAACAAAAATATAGCGACAGCAAATAGAGCGTTAACTATGAAAGAACTTATCGTTTTGGGAGCGGGAAGAGCCTTCACACCATTTTTGCGGATACTGTTTCTCACTGAGCAGTTACGATATTTAACTCTTTCAACCACGCGCTGATTTGATCTAAAGTCGGTTTGCCGCCGTAGGATTTTCGATTCATTACGCCGCTGGGAAAAGGCTCGTTGGTTTTACATTCTGCGGGGTCGGAGCCTTCAAAGACGTTTGAGTTGAATTCAGTTTTTGCGAGAATATCATACAGCGTGACCGTCCATTCGTAACGGAAGCGCGTGAGGGCATGTCCGCCTTTGTATGGGCAGGTTTGAATTTCCTTTTCCGTTTCAACGGCGCAAGCAACATAATGCAGTTGACCGGGCGTTTCGGCTGCCAGTCCTTTTGGCAGTTGCATGGGGATCAGCGTGACCAACCCAAAGCGGACGTTCTTCTTATCAAGACCAAAGATTGGCAGTTCGGGACTTTCTCCGCGACAGATCAACGGCATGACGTTTGTTATTTGTTCAACCCCTTGCTGCGAAGCGGAGTCGGAATATTTTTTTAAGATTGTTTCGCGCGCGGCGTTGATCTCCGCTTTGACGTTTTCCGCTTGAGCCGTATTCGCTAATTCCTGCACTTTGGATAACGCTCGATTGAAATCGTCTTTATTGGCAATATCCAGCGCTTGCTTCAAATAGGCTTTTGCGATTAGCAGATCCACATCGGTTTTTCCCGGCAAAGTTTCGCCCGCCTGTTGATAGTATGTGATCGCGTTGTCTACGTTGCCAATCCCAATCTGCATATCTCCCCAACTGACATATACATTGACGAGTTCCTCTTTGACTTTTTCGCCGCGCGCTGCGTCCGCTTCAAAATAGGCAAGCGCGCTTTTTAGATTTTGTTCGGCTTCGGAATAACTCTGTTTATCGGTAAGTTCTTTTGTCCACGCGAGGTATGTTTGCAGAATATCGTCTTGCGCGGATTTAGACTCAGGCGCGTCGGGATATGTTTCTATAAGTTGTTTTAATTTCTCAATTCCATTTGCATAATCTTGATGGACAATCAGTTCCTTCGACCATGCGGTTAATGCGCTTGCGGCTTTTTGATTTACATCGGCTGCAAAAGTTCCGCTGGGATAGGCTGTCAGATATTCCTGCGCGAGCGCGATAACGGTTTCCCAATCTTTTGCTTCAACGGCTTGGTCAATATCCAGTTTGAGGCGACATTCAGCATATTGATCGTAGCCCGCGAACGTAGACGCGAACAATCCTTGTGGATATAGAGAAGCAAAGTAACTGTATTGCGCGACGGATTCGCATTTCTGCGCGGCGAACGATTTGTTGATCTGTCCATTCAGATAGAAGCCGCCGCTGATATATCCGCCCGCGAGTAATGCGAATACAACCAGCGCGACCGCGATGATGAGAATATCTTTTGTTTTGGAATTCTTGCGCTTTTGTTTTTTATCGAAAACGGGCGCGGGTTCGGAAGTTTCAATTGGCGGCGGCGGAAGCGGCGCTTTGGTTTGTTGACTTGCAACGGAAGATTGATTTGCTTCGGATGAGAAGGGCGATGAAGAAAATGGAGACGTCGAAAACGACGGCGGCGCTGGTTTCGCGGATGGCGATTCGGTAAATATCGGAGGGAGCGGTTTCTTTGCGGGTTGTTCGGCGAATGGCGAGGCGGCAGGGGAATCGCTAAATGGCGACGATGATGTTGGCGGCGCGGTTGTGAAAGGAGAAGTGGAAACGCGCGTCGCCGCAGATATGCCGCTTGGCTGCCCCGATCTTTTTTTGAGGAAGTTCAACGCTTGCGTAACTTGCGGGTTGTTGCGGTTTTTGCTTAGGCAAGATTCCAACACTTTGATCTTATCGCCGTCATTGGGATAGAGTTCAGCCAACCACATCCACGCTTGAACGTGGTTGGGGTTCTGAGCCAAAAAAGGCTCAAGGATTGATCGCGCGGCTTCTTTTTTTCCCGCTTTGATCAACCTTATGGCGGCGGCTAGAATTTCATCGTTTGTCATTTAGTAACCTGTTATGGTCTGCCCAATTCTATCGGAAGTATCCCCCGTTGTCTATTACATTAGCGTTTTACTTTCATCTATGGCAACCCCAATTGTTGATGCGCTTGATGGCATAAACTTGCCCCATATTTTTCATGCCATTCATTCATTGCGTCGCTGGATGAAAGACCATTGCGCGCGTCTGCGTAGATGGGAGCGCCGTACTGAATATAGCGTTGAGTCTGCGCCGACCAGGTCCACTCGGCGCGGGCAAGGATTCCGATTCCGCCGTTGTATCCTGCCAGCGCAAGACGCGCATCTCCATTTGCGGCTTCAAGCGATTTGGCAAGGTAGGCGAGTCCGCGCGCGGCGTTGGTATCGGGCGCGTAAGGATCGTCGTCTGCGCGGAAGTGATACGGCATCACTTGAAAGAGTCCCATTGCGCCAGCGCTGGATGTTGCGCGCGGGTCTCCGCAAGATTCGATCTGCATGACGGTGGCAACTAGATTCGGGTCAAGTCCTGCCGCGCCCGCCCAACGCGAAATAGAATCAGCCCAGTATTGAATCTCAACTTGAAAAATAGGAGAAAGTTTGGCGTTCGCAGGCGGGAATTCCGCTTGAGGGGTTTTATCCCACATCAAGCAGCCAAACAAAACGCTGATCGCTATGACCATCAGCGGCGGCAGAAAAAAACAGCCGCTGCCTTGTTCATATTCAGGCGCGGCTGTTTCCATTTGATGTGCCGTTATGCGTCGTAGTGACCGCTGTTTTCAGATGCGCGCGCGCCGTACGCGACGGGATGATAAGTAGGTTCGGGTGGAATGAAGGATGTTTGCTGAGAAGTTGTTGCGGGTTTTGGCGCGGGGTGGAACGAACCTGCGCTTGCGGTTACAGGACGATTGATCTGCGAAGCGGGGCGCAGGATGGGTTGATTGGTCGGCTGGTTGATGGCGGGACGTTGCGCCTGTGTTTGATAAGATGGGCGTTGCTGCGGCGCGGAGTATGGGCGTTGCGTTTGCTGCTGAGATTGATATTGCGGTTTTTGTTGCGCGGGTCGAATCTCAGCGGTCGTAAAAAGGCGGTCGCCTGCCAGCGAGAATGTGCCGATGATGAGTACGCGTATGAGCCAGACCATAGCAGCCACGAAAATCGGCACAACGGTTGCGACTGTTTTTGCGCTCATCACGGCGCTGGCGTGAATGGCGCCATTCTCTGCGATGGCTGCAGATACGCCCCACCAAGTGAGCGTGGCGTTGAAGCCTGCGGCGAGCAACCATGCGCCGAAGAGATAGTAAACTTCGGCGGGTTCGTCGCGCCCCTGTTCGGGGGTGAAGATGCGCGCGATGCCGGCAAAGTCAATGCCGCAGAACGCGATGGCGAGAACGGTTGCCCAGCGCAAACCCGCGAAGGTTAAGTCGCCGAGAACGTCGTGCAAGGCGTACTGCGTGGTGCTGAAGTTGAAGACTTCAAACGCCAGCAACGCGCCGACGATCATCATGCCCCACGCCGCGCCGCGATTGAACTTTCGATTGTAAACAAACTTGTTCCACAATGCTTTTGCGCCGTCTATCAGAGGATTTTGAACTGCCATTTCGACCTCCTTGTCGAGTGTTGACATATTTAGAACTTATGTTCTATATTTTAGGACAGGTGTTCTATATTGTCAAGGATTCGAGCGTCATGACAGCAATTCCGAATCTGAAAGTGGACTATGGAAGCATAAAGCCTTTATGGTCTACGCAGAAGACGACGCCGACGTCCGCCGCGTGATAACGGATGAAGTTCAGCGAAATTTGCTGACTTTAGAAGCGAGATCGCCTTCCCTAAAAATTGGCGCCGGCAGTATTGTATTTTTTTCAGTTTCAGGGATCATCAAAGATACCTCTACTTACGATTTATTTATAAATGCCGCCGTTTCAGTTTTAAAAAAACTAACTTGAGATTTTCTACATCATGCCATTCAATAAAAAACTTCGTCTTTCTTCCCCACATTCTCAACATAATTTACTCACCCACGCGTAACGCTCCGATGGGAAAATAGGATTAGAAAACTTTCGCCATTTATGAGCGAAGGTCTAAAACAAAAACTTCCTAATGGAGAAAATATGAAAACAAGAAAATGGCTAAAGGTAACTCTGATAGTTCTCCTCGCCCTCGTTGCTCTGGTTGCCGCAGCAGGAGCGGGCTTCCGCGTGGGCGTGATGCAAAGCGGAAATATCGCACAACGCTTAAATGCTCGCGCTCAGGGCGCTAATCAACAGCCGAATGCAAATGGCTGGATGACGAATCCGCATACGCAAGGATTCGATCCGCGCTTCGGACCTGAACGCGATTTTGGTCGCGGGCGCGGCGGATTCTTCCCGCCCTTGTTCGGACTCTTTCACTTGCTTGTGTTTGGCGGGCTGATTTGGCTTGGCTATAAGCTCGTCAAAAACAGCGGTTGGAAACTT
>JAVHOY010000322.1:2985-9227 GCA_036170295.1 bacterium | reverse complement strand
CGTCGAAGAAAAAAAAGACGCAGCGTAGCATAGAAGCAATAAAGCAGAAAAGAACATCCGTCTTATAATAAGGCGGATGTTCTTTATTTAAGCCCCACAATTACTACACAATTTTATAACATATTCTTTATGTACGTTTTTTATACTGAAAGAGAATTTAAAGTCAATTATGGTTCTCGACCCTTCATCATTGTTTTCCCACTACGCCCAGACCTTGCACTCAAGCGTCTGGCTTTATTTGTTGTTGGCTTTTTTCGTCGCGCTGGAAGGTCCGCTTGTAACTTTGACCGCCGCAATCGCTTCATCAACCGGATACATGGATCCAAAGATTGTTTTCGTGGCGGCAAGTTGTGGAAATCTAAGCGCGGATATCTTGTGGTATTCTCTAGGCTATATGGGCAAGATAGAATTATTAGCGCGTTATGGCGGCTGGTTGGGTATAAAACAAGATACCATCTTGCGATTGAAGCAAGGCGTCAACGATCATGTCGGCAAATTTCTTTTTATTGCAAAATTAACATTCGGGCTTGTTGTCCCTACGTTGATCGCGGCTGGCATGGCGCGCGTTTCATGGAAGCGCTGGCTTGGAGCGCTCTTTACCGCTGAAAGCATCTGGACTGGAAGTTTGGTGCTGGCTGGTTATTATTATGGTCAATACATTCAGCGCATAGAATCAGGCTTGAAGTGGTTTTCAATTGGCGCGCCTATTATTCTGGTAATTGGGATTGGAATTTATTTCATACGTCAGCGCTCGCACAAGGATAATATATGAAACCATTACGGATACTCATGGCAAGTCAGGTTTATTCGGACGGAAGCGGTCAGGGAGGTTTTACCCTGCGTCTCGCGGAGAACCTTGTAAAGCAAGGGCATCAAGTCAAGATGTTAATGCCTTCAGACAGCCTAAAATCATATTCCGTTATCGTCAATGGCGTGCAAGTGGAAAAGATCGCAGCCGTTCACATGTCCATCATACATCCGGCGGTTTATTTAACTCCATTGCCGTCGCCGCGCGTGAAGAGCATTTTTCAGGATTTCGCGCCAGACATCGCGCATATTCAAGATCACTATTTTCTATGTCAGGCTGTCGCTCAAGAAGCGCGCAGGCGCGGCATTCCGCTTATTGGCACCAACCACTTCCTACCGGAAAACCTCCTCCCTTTTTTGGTTGAATTTCCTCAGATTTGCGATCTGGCTGGAAATATTTTATGGAAAATGATGTTGAGCGTTTTCAACCAGACAG
Organism: bacterium; assembly: GCA_036170295.1. Classification (GTDB taxonomy): domain Bacteria; phylum Chloroflexota; class Anaerolineae; order Anaerolineales; family Villigracilaceae; genus Villigracilis. The sequence continues at coordinate 7,984 of JAVHOY010000322.1, read as the reverse complement.
ACGCCGCCACCACGCCCTCGCATGCCGCCGCAGAGATTTTGAATCGGCAGAATATCCGCTTTCCCGTCCATGTAATCTCCAATGGCGTGGATACTCAACGTTTCACATCTAACCTGCAAGTGGATCGCCAAAGCGTCCGCCGCGCGCATGGTCTCGCGCTGGACAAAACCATCTTTCTTTATGTCGGAAGATTGGACGGCGAAAAGCGCGTGGATATTTTATTGCAAGCCGCTTCTGATATGCCGCAAACTAATTTTCAACTGGCGATTGTCGGAAATGGGATACAAGCTCAGGCATTGCGGCGTCAGGCGCATCATCTTGGATTAGACGGACGCGCAATTTTTCTGGGATATGTATCGGCGGCTGAACTTCCCGCGCTGTATGCAAGCGCGGATATTTTTGCGATGCCCGGCTCCGCAGAACTTCAAAGCATCGCAACGATGGAAGCGCTGGCATGCGGCAAACCAGCTTTAGTCGCCAACGCCCGCGCTCTGCCTGAATTGGTGACGCACGGAGTCAACGGCTATCTATTTGAATCGGGCAACGCAGCCGACGCCGCGCATTGGATGAAGAAATTTCTTGAAACGCCCGAACAGTGGGCGCAAATGGGACAAGCTGGCGTCGCACGTTCTCAATCGCACAGCCTCATCAATACGATCAAATCGTACGAAGAATGTTATAGAACGGTGATTGAAAAACGAGCGGGGCTTCAAAAGAGACCCTTATTTACATGGTCAAATTTATTTAACAGAACCAGACATTTTTTTCGCGCAAGAGAAGGAAATTCTAAAACCACATAGTTTCTACATAATTTTGCAACGTTCCTTTTACACCGCGACAATACACTGTACACAGTAAACAAATAAAATTCACTGTCGCATTAAAAGGAAGTTATCTATGAGCATATTCAAAAAGACGTCGGCATGGCTCGCAAAAATAAAAGGGACATTGTCTGGGGTCAGTAAACGAACAAAATGGATCATCGGGGTTGTCGTTCTATTGCTCATCAGCGCGGGGGGATACGCATACTACAGTTTGGTTTACATCCCCGCACAAACAGCCGCCACTGACACAGCCGCGTTGCAAACCGCCGTCGTGCGGCAGGGAAATTTGATTATTTACGCCAGCGGAAATGGAACGCTGGTCGCGACGAATCAGGCTAGTTTTAGTTTCGGAACAAGCGGGCAAGTCATCAAGGTCAATGCAAAGGTGGGAGATTTGGTAAAAGCTGGCGATGTATTAGCCGAGCTGGATAATTCCGCGCAACAGATTCAATATATGCAGGCAAAACGCGCGCTCGCCGATATGACTTCGCCGTACGCAATCGCGACAGCCAATCAAAATATTGCCGCCGCGCTTACAAGCGTGGATACCGCGCGCGGCAAACTTGCCTATCTGCTAAGTCCTGCGGTTGTTTATTGGGAAGAACAAGTTGCGAAAGCCGAGCAAGACCTCGCGGACGCAGAAGCCGCCGCGAAAATTTCTCCATCGGCAGAAGCGGACGCAAAGGTCAGCCGCGCAAAAGATGTTTTGGCTGTAGTCAAAGATAAATTAAAAGGCAATATGGATTACTACCAGAATTATTATGTGCCTGACAATTTTATCGTCAGAGATAGAACAACAAATACCAAGTACATCTCCGCGCCCACAGCAGCCGAAATTGCAAACGCCCGCGCCGCGCTGGATCAAGCAAGAGCCGCTGTTATTGAGGCGCAGAATTATCTTGCGGCGATTAAAGGCGAGCCTGTTCCAGAAAATGCCACAGGCAGCAGTTTAACGACATTTGAAAATGCTCAACTTGCTTTGAAGAGCGCGGAAGAAAATTTGGCAAACACAAGTTTGATCGCGCCCATTTCAGGAACGTTGATGGCTTTTGATGTGACCGTTGGAAACAACGTCAGCGCGACAACCGTAGTGACCATTGCCGATCTCAACCAACCTTCGGTACAAGTTTATCTCGACCCATCGGATTGGAACAACGCGAAGGTTGGCAAGGACGCCGAGATTACTTTCGACGCGCTGCCCGACGCAAAATTTACAGGCAAAGTCACCGAAGTTGATCCGGGCTTGTACGCTTCGGGAAATACATCCGTTATACGCGCCTTTGTCAAACTGGATATTCCTGCAAGCGGATTTGACCTTCCGCTTGGTTCTGCGGCTTCAGTGGACGTCATCGGCGGACGCGCAGATAACGCGTTGCTCGTTCCCATTGAAGCGCTGCATCCCGCCGGCGATCAATTCACGGTGTTCGTCATGGAAAATGGCAAACCTGTTTTACATGTAGTCGAAGTCGGCATACAAGATCAAGTCAGCGCGGAAATTAAATCTGGTCTGCAAGCGGGAGACGTTGTGAGCACCGGCATCACGGCGACCAAAACGCAATGAACGATTCGCGCGCGATCATCGAAACAATTGACGTTGCCAAAGTCTATGGCGTTGGCGATATTCAGGTATCGGCGCTGAAAGGCGTAAGCGTACAGATCAAAGCGGGCGAGTTTGTCGCGATTATGGGTCCGTCGGGTTCGGGCAAAAGCACGTTGATGCACATTCTCGGATGTCTTTCGCAACCTACCGCTGGACAATACATTTTGGATGGAGACGACGTCAGCCGCTTGGATAAAGTTCAACTCGCGGCAATCCGCAACAAAAAAATTGGATTTATCTTTCAGGCATACAACTTGCTGGCGCGCACCAGCGCGTTGCGTAATGTGACTCTTCCGCTGCTGTACAACCACATCAATCCGAAAACGCAAGAAGAAGGCGATGAAAAAGCGCGCGCGATGCTTGAATTGGTAGGATTGGCAGACCGTATCAATCATCAACCGCATGAACTTTCCGGCGGACAGCAACAACGCGTTGCGATTGCGCGCGCGCTAATCAACGACCCCGTCATGGTCATCGCGGACGAGCCGACCGGCAACCTCGACAGCAAATCAGGCGAAGAGATTATGAACCTGTTACAAAAACTTCACAGTCAAGGCACAACCATTGTTATGGTGACTCACGATTCAAAGATCGCCGCGCATACCGAGCGCACAATCACACTGATGGACGGATTGGTCAATGAGATTACTCATAACGGGAAGAATCACACCGCGCAAGAGGCGAAACATGAAACCATTTGAAGCGATGCGTATTGCATGGGAAGCGATTCTGAAAAATAAAATCCGCTCGTTTTTAACCATGCTCGGAATCATCATCGGCGTAGCGGCGGTCATCATCATGGTTGGAATCAGCGCGGGGACTGAAGCGACCATCAGCGATCAGATCACCAGTCTTGGATCAAATTTAGTATTCGTGCAAGGAAGTTTCTCGCGCGGCGGACCCAATCAGCCAAATACAGGCGGCGGATTAACTTTCGACGACGCCACCGCAATTGAAGGCAATGTGAATGGCGTGATCTCAGTGGTTGTCGAACAAAACTCTTCCGAAGACGTTAAATTTGGCGACGTCGCTTTGCAAAGCGTGGAATTGCTTGGCACCACTGTGGGCTTTCCATCCGTCCGCGATATGAAGATTGCCAACGGGCGTTTTTTCACGCAGACTGAAATTGACCGCAAACAAAAAGTCGTCGTGCTTGGCTCAAGTCTGGCTGATTCATTGTTCGGTACGAGCGACCCGATTGGTCAATATGTTACTGTCGGTACTACAAAATTGGCGGTGATCGGCGTATTCGCCAAAAAGGGATTAGTTGGAAACACCGATTTTGATTCGCGCGTCTACACACCCATCACCGTCGTCTTCCAAAAATTCACGCCGTCTGAATTCGCCAGATTTTTAGGAAACAGAGTCCGCATGATTTATGTAAAAATTGATCCCAAAGCCACGCTCACCGACGTCACTACGCAGATCAACCTTTTGCTTCTCAGGCGACACAAAATTTCCGCAACAGGCACAGCCGACTTTACCATCACCACGCAACAGGACATTATCTCAACTCAGGAATCCACCACCGCCGCGTTTCGCTCGCTGCTCGCATGGGTCGCGGGCGTATCGCTCATCGTCGGCGGCATTGGGATTATGAACATCATGCTGGTCAGCGTCACAGAGCGGACGCGAGAGATCGGCATCCGTCAGGCAGTTGGCGCGACGCCAGCGGATATTCGCCTGCAATTCTTGACCGAAGCGTTGATGCTCAGCATCGTCGGCGGATTGATTGGCACGGCGGTTGGAGTCGGCGGCGCGTATCTCTTTGGCGCGTTGAGCAACATGCGCACCGTCATCCAGCCGACATCCATCCTGCTCGCGTTTGGCTCCGCGGCGATTGTCGGCGCGTTCTTCGGATACTATCCCGCCAACCAAGCCGCGCAACTCGATCCCATTGAAGCCTTGCGCTATGAATAATTTTACGGAGAAAAAATGAAAAAAACTTTTATCGTCATTCTGATACTTTTTACATTGGTCTTGGCGTCTTGCGGCGCTTCTAACGCCGCGCAATCTAGCGGCAATGGAAACGGAAATTTTTCTAACGCTCCCCTGCCGCTGGCAATGCAACTGGTAGTTGGAACTTTCAAACTCGAAGGAACAAGCAATGCCGTCACAGCAGAGCAAGCCGCAAAATTGATTCCGCTTTGGCAGGTCTATAAAGATTTGAGCGCGAACAGTTCAGCCGCGCCGCAAGAGATTCAATCGCTCGCGGAACAAATTCAATCCACGATGACTCCGCAACAGGTTCAGGCGATCACCGACTTGAAACTCACACGAAGAGATATTTCCCAAACCATGCAAGATTTAGGCGTTGCAACCTTGAGAGCGCCAAACGCTTCTGGCACGCCTCGCGCTAACGGCGGCGGAGGATTTCCCGGTGGCGGCGGAGGCGGAGGTGGATTCCCCGGCGGCGGACAAGGCGGCGGACAGAATTTATCTCCGCAGCAAATCGCTACTTTTCAAGCGCTCAGAGCGAAAAACGGCGGCGGCAGCGGACGCTTCAATCAAATTCCGCCCGCGCTATTTGACGCGCTGATCAAACTATTGCAAAGCAAAAAATAATGCGCGCAAT
>JAVHOY010000322.1:0-2885 GCA_036170295.1 bacterium | reverse complement strand
GGACGCAGATGAACGCTGATTTACGCTGATCTAAAAAGAATTTATCCGCGTTTTTCTGCGTTTATCAGCGTCCAATAAAGGTGAAAATAGAAGTTGCATATTAGGCGACAATATACTCAAACCATTCCGAAGAAAAAGGCACAATAGTGAAGAGATATTATTTCATGTTATTAGCGCTGACGATTGCGCTGAGCGCTTGCGGCAAGGCAACGACAAGTTTATCAACGGCTCAAATGGTTTCAGACGTTTACACCGTTGACGCGCCAACGCAAGCGCCCACATCCACGCCGTTGCCTGTCACGGCGACGCCAACTTCTGCGCCCACGTCAATTCCGCCGACCGCCGCGCCGAAATTGATTCCGCTCACAAACGAGCCAATCCAAAATCACCCATCGGGTCTTTGGCAAAACGCGGACGCGCCTATTCAAGTTAATTACAGCCTCTGCAATAATTCCGCTTACGTTGACGACGTCACCATTCCCGATGGAACAATCCTCGCGCCCGGCGAAACTTTTGTTAAAAAGTGGACGCTTCAAAATACCGGCTACTGCATGTGGAAATCCAGTTCCATGCTGACGTTCTTCAACGGCGACTCTATGTCTGGGCTAGACGCCGAAATTGAAAAGGCGGTTGCGTCTGGCGATCAGGTAAATGTTTCCATCGAGTTGACCGCCCCCGATGCGGAAGGAACATACACTGGCTATTGGATTTTATCTGACCCGTACGGCTATCCCTTTGGCGCGCCGTTTTTTGTCCAGATTGTTGTGATGAATCAATAAAATTCATGCAATTTCCTTGCGCCCTTTATGGCATAATGCCCCAAACGACCTTCAACCTATAACCCGAAACGCCATGCCACAAACCATCCTAATTGTTGACGATGAAAAACGCCTTGTCTCGCTTGTGCAAAGTTATCTTGCGCAGGAGGGCTACCGCGTGGTCACGGCTTATAACGGCAAAGACGCTCTGCCCATCGCGCAAAAAGAAAAACCCGACCTGATCATTTTGGATATTATGATGCCCGAAATGAACGGCTATGATTTCATGCGCGCGCACCGCGCCGAACACGACACGCCCATCATCATGCTCACCGCCAAAGTGGAAGACGACGATAAGGTTATCGGTCTCGAACTCGGCGCGGACGATTACGTCGCCAAGCCGTTCAAACCGCGCGAACTCATGGCGCGCGTGAGAAATGTTTTGCGGCGCACAGGCAAAAACGAACCCAAAGGAAAAACGCTCAAAGTCGGAGACGTGATGCTCGACCGCGACAGCCGCGAAGTAATGATCGGCGAACGCTCGGTAGATCTCACTCCCTCCGAGTTTGATCTGCTCGCCGCGCTCATGTCCGCGCCGGGAAAAGTTTTCTCGCGGCTCGATCTGCTCGACGTGATTCAAGGCGTGCGTTACGAAGGCTACGAGCGCACCATTGACACGCACATCAAAAACCTGCGCGCCAAAATCGAACTTGACCCGCGCAACCCGCATTACATCGAAACCATGTACGGCGTGGGCTACCGATTGAGTAAAGGATAAACAGCAGACCTGACAGGTTTTGGAAACCTGTCAGGTCTTAAATAAAAACATGAAACTCTCCACCAAATTAATTCTCGCCTTTCTTATGGTCAGCCTGCTTGCAACGGGCATCATCGTTCTATTCACGCGCATGTCCACCAACAGCGAATTCAATAAATTTATTAATGACAGATACAAAGCCGATCTTGTAGATCAACTCTCAAACTATTATCAAGAAAAACAAACCTGGCTTGGCGTCGAGACTTTATTCAATCGAAAACGCGACAATCAAAATCGTCCGCTATTTTTTTCAATCGCGGACGTCAACGGAAATATTCTTGTCGCAGGAGTTGATTATCAAGCAGGCGCGCAAATCAGCGCAAAAGACCTCGACGCGGGCGCAAAAATTCAAGTGGGCGGTAAAACGGTCGGCGTTCTTTTGTATAACGCGCCGCCCAGCAGAAATCCGCTTGAAGATCAATTTATTCATCGCATCAACGATTCCATTTTGTTCGGCGGAATCGGCGCTATTATTTTTGCGTTCATACTTGGCGCGTTTCTTTCGCGCACCATCGCGCGCCCTATCCGCGAACTGACCAAAGCCACGCATGAAATCGCAAACGGAAAATTCGATCAAAAGGTCCCCGTGCGCTCGCATGATGAAATTGGCGAACTCGCTGAATCGTTCAATAAAATGAACGACGATCTCGCGCGCTCGCTCAACCTACGCAAGCAAATGACCGCCGACATCGCGCACGAACTGCGCACGCCGCTCAGCCTGATCATCGGTCACGCCGAAGCCGTGCATGACGGCGTGTTGCCGCCCTCCGCCGAAAATTTTGAAATCATCCGCGAAGAAGCCGAGCGTCTTGAAAATCTTGTGAATGATTTGAGAACCTTATCGCTTGCCGATGCGGGCGAACTTTCAGTGGAATTCCAACTCGTCGAAGTTAACAAACTCCTCAGCGATATCCAGTCCCATTATTTGATCCCCTTCTCAAACAAGCGCGTCACACTCAACCTTGAAACTGCTCCTGTTATTCTCAAAGCGAATCTCGACCCGATACGCTTCTCGCAAGCGCTGACCAATATCCTCGACAACGCGCTGCGCTACACGCCCGAAGCGGGACGCGTCGTTATATCCACAAAACAAATCGAAAATGAAATTGAAATCGCCATCGCAGATAACGGCGAAGGAGTCGCGCCCGAAGAAGCCGAACGCCTCTTCGATCGTTTCTACCGCGCCGACGAATCCCGCACACGCGACGATGGCGGCTCAGGTTTGGGGCTTGCCATCACAAAATCCATTATCGAAATGCACAAGGGAAGAATTTGGGCGGAAAGCGAAAAAGGAAATGGAATGAAGATGG
>JAVHOY010000321.1:0-1455 GCA_036170295.1 bacterium | reverse complement strand
GCTGTGTCCTTACAATGTTTTGGACGGATTGGTTTAGTAATCCATGCCGCCCATGCCGCCAGGAGGCATGGCAGGAGCGTTTTCTTTTGCGGGTACGTCGGTGATCAATACGTCGGTGGTGAGAATCATCGCGGCGATGGAGGCGGCGTTTTCGAGCGCGCCACGCACAACTTTGACGGGGTCAATCACGCCGGCTTTGATCATGTCGGTGTATTCGCCGGTGAGCACGTTGAAGCCGATGTTCACGTTCTTTTTCTCAATGGCGGTGCGGCGGACGGTGTCAATGATGACGGAGCCGTCTTCGCCCGCGTTGGAAGCCAACTTGCGAATGGGGGCTTCGAGCGCTTTCTTGACGATGTTGATGCCGACTTTGATTTCTTCGTTCTCGTCTTCGGCGTGTTGCTTGGCGAGTTTATCCAACTTGCCAGCGGCGTTGATCAGCGAGATTTCTCCGCCGGGAACGATGCCTTCTTCAACTGCGGCGCGCGCGGCAGAGAGAGCGTCTTCGACGCGGTGCTTCTTCTCTTTCATTTCAGTTTCGGTCGCAGCGCCTACGCGGATGATGGCAACGCCGCCGCTGAGTTTGGCGAGACGTTCCTGAAGTTTTTCTTTGTCGTAATCGCTCGTGGATTTGTCAATCTCAATGCGAATTTCTTTAATGCGACCTTCGATATCGCCCTTCTTGCCTTTGCCGCCGATGATGGTGGTGTTCTCTTTGTCAGAGATAACCTTTTCAGCGCGACCGAGGTCTTGAATGGTGGCGGTTTCGAGTTTGCGTCCCATCTCTTCCGAGATGACTTGTCCGGCGGTGAGGACGGCGATGTCGTTCAACATGGCTTTGCGGCGGTCGCCAAAGCCGGGGGCTTTGATGGCGAGCACGTTCAACATGCCGCGCAATTTGTTAAGCACAAGAGTAGCCAGCGCTTCGCCGTCAATATCTTCGGCGATGATGACGAGCTCGCGTTTGCCAACTTGCACGAGTTTTTCGAGCAAAGGAACGATATCTTGCGCGGCGGAAATTTTCTTATCGTAGATCAACACATACGCGTCGCTGATTTGCGCTTCCATTTGGTCGGCGTTGGTGATGAAGTAAGGCGAGATGTAACCGCGATCAAACTGCATTCCTTCCACGAATTCAGTTTCAAACTGCATGGATTTGGATTCTTCAACGGTGATGACGCCGTCTTTGCCGACTTTGTCCATCACGTCCGCAATCAATTCGCCAATCTCAACATCGGCGGCGGAGTTGGTCGCAACGGAGGCGATTTCTTCGCGGGTGTCAATTTTGACGGAGTTCTTTTTGAGTTCAGCCACAATGGTCTCAGTGGCGAGTTCAATGCCTTTCTTGAGCAGCATCGGGTTGTAGCCGGCTTCAAGAGCCTTCAAGCCTTCGGTGACGATGGCGTAAGCCAAAACAGTGGAGGTGGTGGTGCCGTCGCCGGCGATGTCGTTGGT
>JAVHOY010000320.1:0-6528 GCA_036170295.1 bacterium | reverse complement strand
AATGGCGCAAATTGGATTAACATTTTTATTTCTGGGGATTGCCGCGCTTCTGCTTTTGAGCAACGCCTTGCGCGCAGACCTTATCGCATTGATGTTGATGTTGGCGTTGGGATTGAGCGGCATTCTGACTCCGCAGGAAGCATTTTCAGGGTTCAGCCGTTCGGCGGTCGTCATTATGATGTCCGCCTTTATCCTTGCCGATGGATTGCGTCGCTCTGGCTTGACTGAACGCATGGGCTTGTTCATCATCAAATTATTCGGCAAAGGCGAACGACAATTAATTTTCGGCGTAATGACTGCCTCGGCATTTTTATCTCTATTCATGAACAACATTGCCGCCGCGTCGTTGCTATTCCCTTCATTGTCAGGGGTGACGCGCCGCTCAAAAATTTCATCTTCAAAACTGCTCATGCCTTTGGCGTTTGGAACAATACTCGGCGGCATGGCGACATTATTGACCACCACCAATATCATCGTCAGCGGATTGCTGCGCGACGCGCAGTTGCCCGGTTTCAAACTCACCGACTTTGCGCCCATAGGTCTCCCGCTCACGTTAGCGGGAATTCTTTTCATGGTTTTCTGGGGAAGGAAATTATTGCCCAATCAATCTCCCGCTCAACGTCACGAGGAAATCGAAAAATCGGATGATTTACTTAGCGCCTATCAACTTTCTGAAAGGTTGACGCGCGCAAAGATTCGCAAAGGCGGAAGCCTTGAAGGCGTCTCGCTTGAAAAAAGCGGATTGCGCGAAAAGAGTCATCTTAACGTCATAGCCATTCAACGCGGAAGGTCTGCCTTGCCCGTTGAAGCCGGGACTGTGTTAAAGGGCGATGATATTCTTTTGCTCATGTCTCGTCCTGAAGATAGCGCGCCAGAAGCGCTGATGGAAATGTTGGAAGCGCTTCCTTCGGGCGAATGGCAGCAAGATTATCTTTCCATTCCAAACATGAAATTAATTGAAGCCGCCATTGCGCCTCGCTCGCATCTTGCCAGTCAGACATTGCGGGAGATTCGTTTTGAACAAAAATTTGGCGCGAGAGTGTTGGCTGTCTGGCGTCGCGGACATTCCATCCGCACCCGTCTTGCAGATTTACCGCTTGAATTCGGCGATGGGCTATTGCTTCAAGGCGCAGAAAAAAGCCTATCCTTGTTAAGAACAGAACCTGATTTGATTCTTTTAGCAGAATCTGCGCCGTCCACACGAATGACCTTGCGCGGTTGGTTTACCGTGTTGATCATGTCCGCTACTTTAATTTTGGCGGTCATTTTTCCTAACAACATCGCAGAGATTATGTTGAGCGGCGCGGTGACAATGGTGTTGATCCGCACGATGAGCATGGATCAGGCGTATCGTGCGATTGACTGGCGCAGTCTATTTCTGGTTGCAGGAATGCTTCCTGTAGGCGTAGCGCTGAATAAAAGCGGCGCGTCAACTATGCTGGCAAATGCAATTCTCTCGTCCTTGGGCGGCGCGGGACATTTGGTTTTATTGACAGGATTTGTTTTGCTGACGGTAGCGCTGACGCAAGCGATTAACGGCGCTGCCGCCGCGACCGTTGTTGCGCCAATCGCAATTATTACTGCGCGACAAGTCGGGATGGAGCCAAGAAGCGCGGCTATGGCGATAGCGCTGGCTTCATCTATGGCGTTCATGTCGCCGCTTGGACACTCGGTCAATGTCATGGTGATGGGCGCGGGCGGTTATACATTTCGCGATTACGCGCGCGTGGGTATTCCATTAACCCTCCTGCTTGTTGTCCTCCTTCTAATTATTTTGCCGCTGATTATGCCAATTGGATAAAAATATAGTTGTCCAAAGAAATTCTTCATACCGCGCTTGAATCAAAAAAATCTCCGCGATTTTGCTCGCGGAGATTTTTTATTTTTGATTCCAAAAATATTACGCGGCGCTGCCTTTCTTGATCGGCAACTGAGCGCGTTGCCACATGAACATTCCGCCTTGCATATCGAAAGCGTTGTAGCCCGCGTCGACAAGAAATTTTGTGGCTGAGTGACTGCGGCTTCCCGATGCGCAGACGCAGATAATTTCCTTGTTCTTCGGCAATTCATTTAAGCGACTATCAAACTCGCCAAGCGGAATCAATTTTGACCCGGCGATATGTCCCTCGCGATATTCCTCAGGCTGGCGCACGTCCACCACTAATAGGCGCTTGCCATCTTTGAGTTTTTCGCTCAGTTCAATTGCGTTCAGCGACGGCAAAGGCGATCCAAATAAAGACGATAGATTCATTATGTTTTCTCCAAAGATAGATTTGTACTGGTCATTAGATGTCTTGGATGGGGAAAAGTTACAAAATTACGAAGCAATTCGCCCAGCTCTTGGTGTAACTTTTTTGGAACGCTCGCATCAAAGTAAATGAAAGCGTCTTATTCTCAGATACCCATAGGAGTCTCAAATGAAATTAAATGAATCGAACGTTGACCGTGTTATCCGCGCTGTTGTTGGCGTCGTGTTGCTGTATCTTGGTTTTGGCGGCGCGCTCAGCGGCGCATTGGCGATTGTCGCCGACGTGTTGGGCGTGGTAATGTTGCTCACCGGCGCGGTAGGCTTCTGCCCCATTTACGCCATGTTCAAATTCGGCACTCTCAAGAAATAAGTTATCGTCGCGGGGAGCAAGGCACGGCGGCAAGCCGTGCCTTGCTTATTTTATAGATATACAAAATCGAAAATACATAGGAACGGTATGGGCACAGCAACAGTAAAATTAATTGATGGAAAACAATTTATCGGCATTGATTCAACAAATCATTCGGTCGTTCTCTCCACGCCCGGCGAAGGGATTGGCATTAAACCTTCTGATTTATTGCTCATTGCCGTAGCGTCTTGCTCGGCGGTGGACGTTGTTGAAATTTTGGAAAAGAAACGGATGCGGATTGAACATCTTGAAATCAGCTCCAGCGGCGAACAAGACCAAGACCCGCCGTGGACGTTTCGGAAAATTCATCTGCGCTACAAAGTCAGCGGAAAGAACTTGACTGAAAAGGCAGTCGCGCAAGCCATTCAACTTTCGGAAGAAAAATATTGCTCGGTGGCGGCGACAATCAAGGCTACCGCTCAAATCACTTCTGATTTTGAAATCGTTGAAGAATCCAATGCGTAGATAAATTCGGCAGACGGCGTTTTTATGTCCGCGTCACGGCTTCTCCAACCCATGCGCGATTAATAAATTTTCATCTTCCAAAATATCCATCGTCAACCCATCCGCCACGATGCGCCCTTCATCCATTACGATAGTGCGCGGAAAGAGTTCCTTTACCAGAGTCATATCGTGAGTAGAGACAAGCATGGCGATGGGCAGTTCGCGCAGCAAATGGATTAACGTTCTGCGCGCGCGCGGATCAAGCCCAGCGGAGGGTTCGTCTAAAATCAAAATGCTTGGATTCATCGAAAGCACGGTTGCGATAGCAATACGTTTCTTTTCTCCCATGCTGAGATGATGCGATAAACGATCCATGTACGCGGACATGCGCACCGCCTCCAGCGCGGAAGCGACGCGCGCGCGCACATCCGCTTCGGGCAAGCCCATGTGCAACGGACCGAACGCAACGTCTTCAAACACCGTTGGCGAAAACAATTGATCGTCTGGGTTCTGAAAAACGAGTCCCACCATCGAGCGGATCACGGGAAGATTTTCGCGCGTGAGACGCATCCCCGCGATTTCGATCTCGCCGCGCCCGCTTAATATCCCATTGAGGCGCAACATCAAAGTGGATTTGCCCGCGCCATTCGGTCCAACAAGCGCGACTTTATCTCCATCGCAAAGTTTAAAAGAAACGCCTTGAAGCGCGATATGACCATCGGGGTAGGCGAAGTGTAAATCGCGCGCTTGTAAAACCTCGCCCTCGCATTCGGGCGCGTGGATTGTAGAAATTGAATGTGAAATCGGCATTAGCGCCTTCCAATAAACTGAATGATAAAAATAATCGCGATTAAAAATGCAAGCGTAAAATAATCGCTTGACTTCATATCATGCGGATTGAGCGTGTAAAGATGCCCCGCATAACCGCGCGAGATCATTGCGTTATAAATGCGATCGCTGCGCTCGTAGCTGCGTAAAAAAAGTTGTCCCGCCATATTGCCCGCCACGCGCGCGCGCCATAACACGCTGCCGCCTGAATTTCCGCCTGCCATTGCCGCCGAGCGTGATTCCCGCGCTCTCATCAAACGATACACCTCGTCCGCCAGCACAAATAGATAACGATATAAAAATGAGATGATGGTTGTAAGCGCTGCAGGAACGCGCAAATGCTCCAGCGCATGAATAAGATCGGGGAAGCGCGTTGTCGAAACAAGCAGAATTGCCATCTGCACCGAAAGCCACGAGCGGATGATGATGCTCACGAAGCGCAGCAAACCCGCGTCCGTGACGACAAAATTCCACATGGCAATGTTAAAGTTCGCAATTGGTTTTCCTGGAATTGAAAATAATACGGTGACGGCGATCAAGGCAAAGGGAAAAGCCACAAGCGAACGCTTGAATGTATAAGCGACGCCCAATCGTGAGAGCAAGTTCAACGCGAGTAGAAATATCCACGCGCATACGAAGGCAATCCACGCGCCGTCAGGCAAGAGCGCATTGGAAATAATGAACATAACCGTCGCCAGCGCTTTCACGCGCGGGTCAAGGCGGTGGATGAAACTTTCTTTTTCGTGGTATCGGTCAAAAGCGTCGAAGTGCATAAAGGTTAGGAAATAGGATGATTAAGGATTGCGCTTTGCTTTTATGCCGCGCCCTACCAGCATGATGATCGCGCCGACAACCAACACGCCAATCGCTCCTGCGGCGATTTTGTTTAGGGAGGTTAAGCCAAAGAAAGGAATTGTATATCCTGCAAATGGACCCGAATTGGATTGCGCGTTGGCAATAAAGCCCAAATCCATAGCGACGCGATTCAAACCATCGGGATCTGCGGAAGCGAACGGAGAAATAAGAACCGCCGCAAGCGTAATGAGACCGCCGACCCAAATCCAACCGCGACTGCCCTTCGCGGATTCGGAATCTTTGTCAAGTAGATCGGGGCGCGTTCGCAAAATAAACGCCAGCGCCGAGACAGTGATAAGCGCTTCGCCAAGACCGATCAGCGCGTGCGCGCCCAGCATCGCGGGAATGACCGCCTGCAATGGAGAAGTCCCGCTTAACCAAAGTTCAAACGAGGTTAACAAAGCGCCAGCCATTACCGAAAGCCACGCCGCAACGCCAATAACGCCAAGTTTTACATGATTGGATTGAGCGGAAACAGAACGATAAAGCCCATATCCAATCGCAGCCGTGACCAACCCCATATTCAAAATATTAGCGCCCATCACGAGCAGACCGCCGTCTTGAAAAAGCAATCCCTGCACGGCAATGACAGCCGTCATCACCAACATGCCAGCCCAAGGACCCAATACAATCGCCGCCAGCGCGCCGCCGAGCAAGTGACCCGAAGTGCCGCCCGCAACGGGGAAGTTGATCATCTGCGCGGCAAAGATGAAGGCAGCCATGACGCCCATCAAAGGAATTTGTTTTTCTCCAAGCGCTTTATTCGTCTTTGAAACAGCGAGACCGATAATGGAGGCTGAAACAATCCAGCAAATGACGGATATGGTCAGATTCAGAAAACCATCGGGAATGTGCATTAGAACCGGCGAGTAGCGCATGGTATTCTCCTTATTAACTGATGTGACGCAAAACATCTAAATTGGATTGCGCGGCGCGACATTCATGTCGCGGTTGCTTTAGAAGCGGATGAACGCCGCGCTGCAAACCGCTTAACATCGTGAATGTTCGTGAAATTGGCGGACGAGATTTATTTCTTCTTATGCGGCAAGAATTTTGTGCGGCAATGAAACAGCATATAGAGTCGCATAAACGATAAATTCTTACCTTACACAACCGCCTTGATCTCGCTTTGATCTACATTTGCCAGCAACTGACTAATTGTCTGATTCAAAACAGGATGAATAAAATCGGGCGCAATATCCGCCAGCGGCACAAGCACAAAAGCGCGCTCATGCAAACGCGGATGCGGAATCACAAGCGGCGGCGCGTCCATCGTCAGATCGTCAAAAAATAAAATATCAAGATCAATGAGGCGCGGTCCGTTTTGAAAACTTGGCGTTCGTCCCAGCGCCGTTTCAAGCCGCTTCAAATGTTTGAGCAGCGCAAGCGGCTCTAAATACGTTTCCACTTTTACAACTTGATTCAAAAACGCGGATTGTCTTTCATAGCCCCATGGCGGCGTTTCATACACCTGCGACTTCGCCTTCAAAATCATTTGCGGCGCGAGATTTGCAACCGCCATTTTAAGATTTGCAAGTCGGTCGTCCATGTTGCTGCCCAATGCAAGATAAACAATGTGATCCATAAATTCTCCTATTCAAGCCATGCCGCAACATCTATAAATTTGCGATTGAAATTGCGGCAACAATCCCAAAGCCGATTTTTGTCGGATTCAAAACCTGTTCAATCTTAGCGGACTTAAATCAAACGCCGTCTCTTTTCCATTGACCAACTCCGCCACGAC
>JAVHOY010000319.1:0-1461 GCA_036170295.1 bacterium | reverse complement strand
TTGCCGATTTCCATGTTTTCCAGTTTGCCAATGGGAATCCACATATCTTTTCCGCCCGGCTTCAGGGCTGGGTCAATCAAATAGAAAATAGCGGGCAAGCCGACTGCCGCGCCAATCAGTCCCCCAACGATGCCGGTGGTGACTTTGATAAAGTCGCGTCGGCTTAATTCATGATCGGACATACACACCTCCAAAATATTTTATGTCATTGCAAGCGCGCATTATGCCTGCGATGGAGCTAAGCAAAAGACAATTTGCCGTTTGACGAACAAATCGAGTCGAATGACATTTTCTTTTTTATTTATGCAAGACGTCTATTGAACAATCGCGGAGAACATGGATTACCTCTGGCGTTTGGATTTTGCCTCAATCTTACCCGCCAGATTTTCCAATGTTCATTTTTTTTTGCAAAACCGCAATGATAATGGGGCTACACGGGCAGGATTATAAAGGTCTATCGCCGCTTTATCAGAGGAAATGTGTACTGAAATATCAAGATGATTGTCACCTTCTTTCGAATAAAGGTTTATAAAGATAGAAATTGGCAACAAGTAGAGGTAAAATAAGCCCTCGTAAAACAAAGTTCAAAAAATTTTTTTTGAGGAGGCTTCGATGGGCCTGAATAGAAATGTCAGTCTGGCTACAGCGTTGCGATATAAAGGACAAGGTCCGATGTTAACGTTTGTCCTACATCGCATCAGTGGGCTGGGCATGACGATTTTCATAGCGATTCACATGCTGGCGTCATTTCTGGGCGGCAAGGGCGGAGTTTTCGTCAACGCCATTTACGAAAACTGGTTCTTTCAGATATTCATTTTCTTCTGCGTGTTATTCCACGCGACTAACGGTCTGCGGATTACGATCCTTGACCTGTGGCCGAAATTAATTCCATATCAGCGCGAGGCTATCTGGCTGGAGTGGACGGTCTTTTTGCCCATTTATATCATCGCGGTCATCGTTATTGTCCGCGCAGGATTGGGAGGTTAACATGGTTGAGAAATCGAGAACTCTCTCCTTATCAAAACGCGGGCTGAACTTTGAGACGCTGATGTGGATTTTCACGCGCGTCTCTGCGCTGGCGATGTACGCGTTGGTTATCTTCGGGCTGATCGGCGCGTTGATCATGGGCGCGCGCAATCAGATGAACTTCGCAGACTTGATGCGCTGGTCCTTCATGCCCAATGTGACCCATGTGCAAAATACAGACGTGCCGGATGTAACGCCGTGGAATTCATCTTTCTGGAAGTTAACAGGCAGCGCGCTTCTGCTGGTGGCAGTGGCTCATGGCGTGCATGGATTGGTTGTGATTGCGGACGATTACATCGTGTCGTCGCGCGGACGCAGTATTACCCGCCTCGTAAGCATCGCGTTTATGCTGATCATGATCGGCGTTGGTTTGAACATTATCTGGACTTCATAGGACGGTAAGTTAATGAATACTCATCAATTTGACGTGATCGT
>JAVHOY010000318.1:0-6619 GCA_036170295.1 bacterium | reverse complement strand
GAGCATCTTATGACCCAAACCATAAACGCCCAAACCGTTAAACACGTCGCAGCCCTTGTGCGGCTGGGAATCTCGGATGAAGAAGCGGAAAAATTCAGCCCGCAGTTTTCCGCGATTATTGAGTATTTCAATATGCTCAACGAAGTGGACACGGAAAATGTCATCCCCGCTTCTGACCTTGCCAACGCGGAAAATGTCTTGCGCGAAGACGTCGTCCAGCCCTCCATGAGCCGCGAGGAGTTTTTGAAGAATGCGCCGAGAGTTGCGGGCAATCAGGTCAAAGTCCCGACGGTGTTGGGGGAGGAGTAATTGGTAAATGGTAATTGGAGATTGGTAATTAGTAATTGCAATCTCCAATCTCTAATCTCCAATAATAGAGAATTTTATGGAACTGACAAACTTAACTCTTCAAGAAACATCCCAATTACTCATTACTAAAAAAATCTCCTCCGTTGAACTGACTCAGGCGATGTTAAAACGCGCGCATGAAGTGGACGCGAAGATTCAATCCTATGTCACCATTGCGGACGACTTCGCGTTGGAACAAGCCAAGCGCGCCGATGAGCGACTCGCCGCAGGCGAAAACGTCACGCCGCTGACGGGAATTCCCTTTGCGATGAAGGATGCGATTTCCACTCGCGGAGTCCGCACGACTTGCTCGTCCAAAATTTTAGAGAATTACGTCCCGCAATATAACGCCACCGTCACGCAAAAACTTGCGGACGCGGGCGCGGTCTTGCTCGGCAAAACCAACATGGACGAATTCGGCATGGGGTCGTCTTGCGAAAACTCCGCGTTCTTCAACACCAAAAACCCATGGGATTTGACTCGCGTCCCCGGCGGCTCAAGCGGCGGCGCGGCGGCGGCGATGTCTGCGGGGCTGTGCGGATTCTCCATCGGCGAGGATACGGGCGGCTCGGTGCGTATGCCCGCAGGATTCTGCAACGTGACGGGAATCAAACCGACCTACGGCAGAGTCTCGCGGTACGGACTCATCGCGCTGGCTTCCTCTTTTGATTGCATTGGTCCTATGGCGCGGGATGTTTACGATTGCGCGACAGTTTTGCAACACATCGCGGGGTATGACGCGAAAGACGCAACCACTTACAACTTGCCAGTCGCCAATTACCACTCAACCATTAACCAACCCGTGAAGGGAATGAAACTCGGAATTCCAAAAGAATATTTTGTGGCGGGCATGGAAGCGGGCGTGGAGAGTTCCATTCAAGAGTCGATTCGCCAGTTTGAAAAACTGGGCATGGAGATTCAAGAAGTCTCGTTGCCGCATACAAAATACGGTTTGCCTGTGTATTATTTGCTGCTCTTTGCGGAGGCGAGTTCTAATCTCGCTCGTATGGACGGCGTTCGTTTTGGACTCTCGGTTTCAGAAAACGCCAAAGACGCGATTGACATTTATTTGCAAACCCGCCGCGAAGGTTTCGGCGATGAGGTCAAGCGCAGAATTATGCTCGGCGCGTACGCGCTCTCGGCTGGATATTACGACGCATATTATCTCAAGGCGCAAAAAGTCCGCGCGCTGCTGCGCCAAGATTTTGAAAATGCTTTATCGCAAGTGGATGTTCTCATCGCGCCGACTTGCCCGACCACCGCGTTCAAACTCGGCGAGAAAACCAGCGACCCGCTGGAGATGTACCTTTCGGATATTTATGTCGTCTCTACCAACCCCGCTGGTGTGCCTGCGCTGGCTTTGCCCGCAGGCTTTTCAAAAAACATGCCCGTCGGGATGCAACTCATTGGAAAACATTTGGACGAAGCGACTTTGTTTCAGGTCGGACACGCCTATCAACAAGTAACCGATTGGCATAAGCAAACGCCGACGTTGTAACGTTCAAACGTTTGAACGTTTTGACAAACAACTACGAGACTAAACACTATGAAATACGAAGCCATTATTGGACTTGAAATTCACGCGGAAATGCTGACGAACTCCAAAATGTTTTGCGGATGTTCCGCCGCGTATTCTTCCGCGCTTGAACCGAATGTAAACATTTGTCCCGTTTGCGCGGGATTGCCCGGCGCGCTGCCTGTCGTTAATAAAAAAGCAGTGGAACTTGCAACTCTTGTCGGGCTGGCGCTGAACTGCTCCATTAACGCGCATAATACTTTTGCCCGCAAAAATTATTATTACCCCGACCTGCCCAAAGGATATCAAATTTCGCAATATGAATTGCCAATTGCGGAAAAAGGTTTTTTGAAAATTTTAGACGGCGCGATGGAAGTCCGCATCCGCCGCGCGCATATTGAAGAAGATACAGCGAAACTGACGCACGAGAAAAATTCCGCGCTGGTAGATTTCAACCGCGCAGGCGTTCCCCTCCTTGAAATTGTCACCGAACCCGATATGCGAACTGTGGAAGCCGCGCTCGATTACGCGATGAAAATCCGCGCGATTCTGCGTTATCTCGGAGTCAACTCTGGCGACATGGAAAAAGGCGTGTTGCGCTTCGAGGCGAATATCTCCGTGCGACCCGTGGGCAGCGCCGAACTTCGCACGCGGACGGAAATTAAAAACCTGAACAGCTTCCGCGCGTTGACTCGCTCTATTGAGTATGAGATTCAACGCCAGAGCAAAATCTACGATGAAGGCGGAGTTGTGATTCAGGAGACGCTCGGCTGGGATGACGCGCGCGAGGTAACGGTCTCGCAGCGCGGAAAAGAGGACGCGCACGATTATCGCTACTTCCCCGAACCGGATTTGCCCCCACTGCGCCTCGACCGCGCGTGGATTGAATCTATCAGGGCGAAGTTACCCGAATTGCCCGAAGCAAAAACTCGGCGTTTCATTGCTCAATTTGAATTGCAAGAAAAAGACGCGCGTTTTCTTACATCCGATAAAGCGCTCGCGGATTATTTCGAGGCTGTGGTTTCCAAATCAAAGAGTCCCGCAAAAATAATTCATTCATGGCTGGCGGGCGAGTTCATGCGTTACTTAAATGATTCGGGCATGGACATCAAAGACGTTGCGCTCGCGCCAGAATCCTTCGCGCAGTTAGTAGATATGACGACGGATAAAATCATCAGCGGCAATGCGGCAAAAGTTGTGTTGACTGAAATGTTGAAGAATGGCGGCAACCCCGCGCAAATTGTTAAAGAGAAAAATCTCGCGCAGGTTTCGGATGCGGGTTTTATTCAAGAAGCCATCGAAAAAATCCTGAGCGATAACCCCAAAGAAGTGGGGCAATTTCTCGCTGGCAAAGAAACGCTGATGCAGTGGTTCATGGGGCAGATTGCCCGCGCCACCAAAGGCAAAGCCGACCCGAATGTGGCGAAGGAATTGTTGGTCAAGTTGTTGGAAGAAAGAAGAAAGTAAAGTTGCATAATCCATATAGCGATAACGTTGGGAAGGTATAATCTCGCGCATGACCCAACGCATCTTACGCGCCATTGAAATTGCGCTCACACTTATCATTCTTGCTTTTGTCGCAACTTACAGCGCTCCGTCGCTCACAGATAAAAACGAAAAGGCGCGCGCATACACGCGCAACATTGAATTCAATTTCATCGCGTGGATGTCGAGCGCCGCAGCGCTGAAAATGCAATCCGCTGCGATTGGCGCGCCGTATATCTTCAATCACGAAACGCAAAGAGAAATCGTCGCCGAATATTTGCGCGCAACGCAATCCATTCTCGAAAAAGAATACTATCTCGAACAAATTTATTCAGACCCAAAAGTGACGGATAAAGAATCTGCGTCCAAAGAAATCCATATAGAACTTGATAAACTTCAAGCGCGGCAAGATAAAATCGCGCCGTTTGCCGAATCCATTTTGCAAGAGCAAGTCTCCGTCGTTCTCGCGGAACTTGGACTCACATCCGCAGGTCAACCCATTCCAAACGTTTGGTATCGCGTCACGCCGCTGCCGATGGCGCTGATCATTTCGCCGCGCGATCACATCGAAGAGACCGGCAACATTTCGCTCGAGACCAATCTCACCGTTGATAAACAAGCCGCGCTCGAATCCCGCGTTGATAAAAATCTCAATGTCTCGTCGCTGGTGACGCCCATCGGCGGCGTGGGCGTTTACCCAACGATGGTCGAGCGCACCACAGATTTGAATTGGACGTTAAGCGTCGTCGCGCATGAATGGATTCACAATTATTTAACATTGCGTCCGCTCGGCGTTTTATATGGAGAGACTCCTCAACTCCGCACGATGAACGAAACTACCGCGTCTATTGCGGGGAATGAAATCGGCGCGCTTGTCATTGAACGTTTTTACCCCGAATTAAAACCCGCGACTGCTTCGCCCATCGCATTGATCGCGTTGCGCGATAATTCATCCAAGCCCGATAACTTTGACTTTCGCAAAACGATGCACGAAACTCGCGTGCATGTAGACGCGTTGCTTGCCGACGGAAAAATTGACGAAGCCGAAGCCTACATGGAATCGCGTCGCCTGATCTTTTTGCAAAACGGATATTTAGTGCGAAAACTCAATCAAGCCTACTTTGCATTTTATGGCGCGTACGCTGATACGCCCGGCGGCGCGGCAGGACAAGACCCCGTCGGTCCCGCCGTGCGAGCCTTACGCGCAAAAAGCAAATCCCTCGCCGAATTTGTCAACGTCATTTCATGGATGACCAGTTTTGAGCAATTACAAAAAGCCGTAAAATAACGCGCCCTCATCCCCAGCCCTTCCCCCGAAGGGGGGAAGGGAGTTAATCCCCTCTCCCTTCGGGAGAGGGTTAGGGTGAGGGAGAATTTACAAGGAATTTATGAAAAAACTTTTTGTCGTTTTATTTTTACTCACCCTCAGCGCTTGCGCGACGCAGACAAACGCCGCGCCCACTTTGCCAATCGCGCCCGTCGCATTGCCAACGGCGACTTTTGACCCACAAGCGTATACGAATAGCTGCGAGGTCATTTCTACGCAACCGACTTTAGCGCCGAGCGCCGACTCGTACTTCCCGCCCGTCAGCGCAGCAGACTTCACATTCGGCGCCGCAAACGCGCCCGTGACCATTGTGGAGTATTGCGACTTTCAATCGAACAGTTGTCGCGGCATGTCGGCGGTGATTGCAAAGTTGATGAAGAATCGCAGCAACGTGAGATTTGTATTTCGCACCTTCCCTGTCATCGGCGCGTTGGATAAATCGGATAAAGCCGTGATCGCCGCGCTCGCCGCCGACGAGCAGGGAAAATTTTGGACGATGTACGACTTTTTATTTGTGACTTATCCTCAATGGGACAAACTTCGCCCCGAAGATTTCAACGCGTGGGTGATCAAACAATCGGCGCAAACGGGCATTGACCCGAATCAACTTGAAGCGGCAATCAACAATCCGAAAACGGCGACCCGCATGGCGTCCATGCTGGAAGCGGCGAAGAAGTTAAACATTCCCGCGCTGCCGCTGATTCTGATCAACGGCAATCTTCAACAATCCTATACATTGAATTATGAAAGTCTGAGCGCCACTGTGGATTTGATCGCGTTGGGACAAAAACAATTTACGCAATGTCCGCCGTTTGATGTGGATCGCTTGAAGCAATACATCGCAACGCTCCACACAAGCAAAGGCGATATTGTGATTCAGTTGTTCCCCGATAAAGCGCCGCTGGCTGTGAATTCGTTTGTGTTTCTTGCGCGCCAAAAATGGTTTGACGGCGTGAGTTTTCATCGCGTCATTCCCGGCTTTGTGGCGCAGGCTGGCGACCCAAGCGGAACAGGCAGGGGCAACCCTGGATATTTTTTCAAGAACGAAATCAGCGATTTGAAATTTGATAAGCCCGGCATGGTGGGCATGGCAAATTCGGGCGCAGATACAAACGGCAGTCAGTTTTTTATCACCTTTGCGCCGACGCCCAACCTCGACGGCGGCTATACCATTTTCGGACAAGTCATCGGCGGTTTGGATGTGGCGGAAAATTTAACTCCGCGCGACGCGGCGCAAGGCGGCGTTTTACCCGAAGGCGATAAGATTCTCAGCATAGATATTGAAGTGAAATAATAGACATGAAAAATTATAGGAGAGACGTTGCCATGCGGCGTCTTGACGGCATAAAACCATGCCCGCATTAACCGAAGCGTACTTCGCTCAAAAACTTTTAGCCGCCGAACAGAACGCGCCCGATTCAGACGGTTACGCGGAGATTCCCGTCGCGCCCGATATTCCTTTGAAATGCGCGGCGGTGCTTGTTCCGCTGACTTTATGGAACGACGAGTGGCATTTGCTTTTCACGCGACGCACAGAGCGAGTCGAATCACATAAGGGGCAAGTCTCGTTTCCCGGCGGCGCATGCGACGAGGGCGAGACCACGCCCGAACAAACCGCCTTGCGCGAAGCGGACGAAGAGATTGGCGTGCATCCCGCGGATGTGAAAGCGCTGGGGCGGCTGAGTTCGATTATCACCATCAGTCATTTCCGCGTGACTCCTGTGGTGGGCGTTATCCCATCGTCGTACACTTTCAAAGTGGCGGGCTTTGAAGTTGACCGCGTCTTCACTATTCCATTATTATGGCTGGCAGATTCGAATCATTATTGGGAATTTTTCAGGCGCGACGCCGATAGATCGTTAATCGCCTATCACCCCTACGACGGCGAATTACTCTGGGGCGCAACTGCGCGAATAACGTTTAACTTTTTGAAGACGATTGAA
>JAVHOY010000317.1:4068-6628 GCA_036170295.1 bacterium | reverse complement strand
AAGCCGCGCCCGTTATTGTGAGCGAGTAAAATGACAACCGACGCGATGCGCTATGAACTTCCGCCCGAAGGAATTTCTCTGCTGGGCTATATTGTCCGCCGAATGCACAAGACCGCGCTGCTGGAAAAAATCCCTGCGCTGATTCTCGACGGGCAGGCAAAATCCGCGTTGGAAATCGTTGCCCGCTATGCGGCAGAATCCTCCACGTCGTTTGGCCGCGCTTATTATCAGCCGCGCTTTAACCGCGTGGGAGAATCCATCGAAGAGGCTGACCCAAAAACGGGAGCGGTCATCCGCGCAACTTTGGAAAGCGACTCGCCGCATTATCACATCGTTTACAACGCGAAGATGAAAAACGGCGACGAGTTTACAGGCGAAGAGCGCATCACTGGCACAACCATCGGATTGCGCGGACTGGGTATGCCCGCGCCGTCAAAATTTAGTTTTAAGTCGGGCAATTACAAAGTTGAGTTGGTTGGCATATTGACCAGCGAACTGGCGCTTTCGTTTTTGGGCAAGACAAAAATCCGCGCGTATGGTTTCTTGAATTTCAGCGATAGCGCGGGCAACTCTGGCAAGTTAACTTTAGACCGACAGAAAAAGATTGAAATTGAAATCACAGAGAAAGCATGACCCCATCCATTCAAAACATTTCGCTGTTTCCGCCAACCACCCTTGCGGACAGAAACGCAGTCTCCACGTCTTCTGTGGAAACGCTGCTGGCAATCAGTCACAGTTTAGAGCAAACCGTGACGCGCCACGAGTTGAACGGAATTTTCTTCGCGGGCTTTCAACGCTTCTCCGCGTTTT
The DNA here is from genome assembly GCA_036170295.1 of bacterium. Classification (GTDB taxonomy): domain Bacteria; phylum Chloroflexota; class Anaerolineae; order Anaerolineales; family Villigracilaceae; genus Villigracilis. Next base: position 5,818 of record JAVHOY010000317.1, on the reverse strand, counting down.
TGCCGCAGGCGAATCGTTTCCGCTATTTGGCGAGCCGCTGTAAAAAAGTTTACATCTTCGGCTATCCCGACGTTCCCGCGCCGCAAATTGACAACCTGGAATATGTGGAACTGGAAGAAAACGCGCCGTTGATTCGCGAATGGTTTCTTGTATTTCAAAACGAAAAATTTTTCGCCGCGCTGCTCACGCGCCAAATCAGCGACGACTTGAAAAACGAATTTGGGCGCGGGCGGCTGTATCAGGGCTTGCTCACGTTCGACGACGCGCAGGTCGCGCCCGCCGCGCAGTTGCTGACGAACGCGCTCAACCTTAACGAATCGTCTCCGCGTTCGATGAATATTCCGCCGCCAGCCAGCACCTACATCCAGGAATTTTCAAAATACATGGAACGCGCGCAAAGCCAGTTGAGCAATTTATATCAAAATTTATCCAGCCGCGCCGCTTCGTTGGAACGCATGGAAGGCATTGTCCGCAGTATGATGTCGCGTCAAGCATGGGACGACGCGCTGCTGACGCTCGAAACGCCCGACACAAATTCTCGGGCTTTTGCCAAACGCGCCTTAAGCGTAATGTTCACCGACATTCAAAATTTTACGCCGTTGTTTCGCGCGGTCAATGTCGGCGAACTCACCGTGCTGCTGAATAAATATTTCAACGTGCTGGCTACGGTCATTTATCAACATCACGGCGATATTGATAAATTTCTCGGCGACGGCATGTTGGCGTTTTTTGAAGACCCGAAAGAAGCGCTGCTCGCCGCCGCAGAGATTCAAACGCGGCTGGCATATTTCAACACGCAAAATGCAGCGCATCTTAACTTACAACTCAACACACGGCTCGGCATTGCGACGGGCGAATGCGTCATCGCACACATCGGCTCGGACGACCGCCGCGAAACCACGCTCATCGGCGACGCGGTGAATATCGCCAGTCGTTTGCAAACGCACAGTCCCATCAACGGCGTTGCGATAGACGAAGCGACGTATCAAAAAACAGGGATGCCGCTGCGCTTTTTGGGGCGCGAAGCAAATATCAAGGGCAAGGGAATGTTGCGAATTTACACGCTGGAATTTGAAGGCTTGAACTCGCTCAAAGGAATGTAGATGATTTCGATTTGGTGGATTCGCCGCGACTTGCGATTAGCGGACAACCCCGCGCTTCATGCCGCCCTTCAAAGCGGATGGGTCATCCCCGTGTTTATCCTCGACCCGAATTTTGATTCTCACTCCGCGCGGCGCAAGCATTTTTTATACGAAGGTCTCACCGCGCTGAATGAAGAATTAAAAAAGCGCAATTCGTATCTTGTCATTCGCAAAGGCAAGCCCATCGAAGCGCTGCGTAAATTGATTCAAGAAACCGACGCGCTGAAAATCTACGCGGAAGAAGATTACACGCCTTACGCGCGCAAACGTGACAAACAAATTGCGGATGAATTGCTGTTGGAGTTGCACGCGGGGCAAACTGTTCATCACCCCGAATTCGTTAAGAAAAAAGATGGAACGCCCTACACGATTTATACGCCGTATTCCAAAACGTGGAAGTCGCTGCTCGCAAAATTTGATTTACTTCCTGCGCCAAAAACCATCAACACCCCCGCGGATATTTTCTCCGAGCCGATACCTGAATATCAATCCAATCCGCTTTTCCCCGCTGGAGAAGTTGAGGCGCAACGCCGTCTCTCCCAATTTACCAATTACCCAATTACCACTTACCACGAAACCCGCGACCGCATGGACTTGGACGGCACATC
>JAVHOY010000317.1:0-3968 GCA_036170295.1 bacterium | reverse complement strand
ACCCAATTACCACTTACCACGAAACCCGCGACCGCATGGACTTGGACGGCACATCCGCGCTTTCGCCTTACATTCGTTTTGGAATGATTGGATTACGTCAAGCCGTTCACGCCGCCAAACTTTCCAACCTTCCAACTTCCCAACCTTCAACAGAAACATGGCTGAACGAACTCATCTGGCGCGAATTCTACATCCAAATTTTGTATCACTTCCCGCACGTTGCAAAAACTGCGTTCAACAAATCGCTGGCGAATATCCCCTGGCGAAATAATGAAACCGAATTCGCCGCGTGGGAGGCGGGCGAGACAGGTGTCCCTGTGGTGGACGCGGCGATGCGTCAGTTGAAGTCAACGGGCTGGATGCACAATCGCGCGCGCATGATCGTCGCTTCGTTTTTAGTGAAGGATTTGCTCATCAACTGGCAGTGGGGTGAAAAATATTTTATGGAGAATTTGCTCGATGGCGACCTCGCCGCAAACAACGGCGGCTGGCAATGGACGGCTGGCACAGGCACAGACGCGGCTCCCTATTTCAGAATCTTCAACCCCGTCTTGCAAAGCGCAAAGTTCGATCCGAACGGAGATTACATCCGCAAGTGGGTTCCCGAGTTGCGCGGATTAAGCGCGAAAGAAATTCATGCACCCTGGGAAAAGGGAATCAAAGTGATCGGCTATCCCGAAAAACCAATTGTGGATCGGGACGTTGTAAAAGAGAGAACTTCGCAAGCGTATGCAAAATCTAAGGAAAAATCAAAATAAGAACGGAATCATCATCGCGGTAGATTTTTTATACGCGGCATATTCTTCTCCAAACTCGCGCAATAATTTTCGCTCTTCAAACTTTGCGCCGATGATGAAGTACAAGGTGACGCCGATATAAAACACAAGCGAGTTGTCGCTCATCTTTGGCGTGAGCCAGAGGAAAAGTAAACTAAACGTGTAAATCGGATGACGCACAATTTTATACAATCCGCTGGTTACTAGACTTCCTTTTGTGTCTTCTATAAATAGCTGTTTGATTCCAGCAAAGTGCATTGCGTCAGTTTGCAGGACGGCGACGAGCAGCATGAATGCCGCCGCGCCTTGAATGGCGGACATGAGGTAATTCCACGGGCTGGATACCGCGTATAAAGTTTTGCTTGGTAAAGTTGCGACCAGCGCCATTACAGGGAGAAACGTAATGAGCGCAAATCCATTGTAGAGCAAACGATACACGCGCATAAATCCGCGTCCGAAGAGCTGCGCCGCTTTTTCTTTGAGGGCGAGCGAAGCGGTCAGCGAGTGGACAAATCCCCAAAGAGTCATGGCGAGCAGGATGTAGATGATGTTCATGTTTATTCCTTAAAATATAAGACCTGACAGGTTTCTTAAAACCTGTCAGGTCTTGGTTATAGGTTACTCCGCGCCAAACGCGGGGACTTCAACCGTCTCGCTTCCAGCCTGAACCAGATAATACGGCTTCCACGCCACGCCGAAGATGCTGACGTAAATATCTGTTTTCTTCGGGCGGACGGTGACTTCGCTGATGTCATTTACGACATGTCCCCAGCGGTCATTAATCTCGGCGGCGACTGTGTCGCGCTGGCGTTGCAAATCGGCAATATCTTTTTTACATTGCGCGATGACGTCCACTGACTCTTGCACGTTCGCTTTGGCATTCTGCGCCATGCGGAATTTTGAAACCGATGTGGAAAGACTTTTCTTGCGTCCAAAGCCAAATAAGCCAGCGACCGTTTCAACGCCGCTGAGTCCAGTTTCAATGTTGCGGTTTTGCAAGTCTTCCTGATCCTGAGTCAATTCGCGTTGTTCTTTGGCTAACTTATCTTCAATGGCGCTGATCTTCTTCTCAATGGCGGACGTTTGCTTTTCGACTTCCGCGTCGCGGGCTTCGCGAGCAGAGTCGGCGCAGGCTTTCATAAATTCGGCTTGCGTCACGTCGGGTCCCGCGAAAACCTTAAGGGCGGCATTGGCGCGCGCGGTGACTTCGCTGTTGCGGAACAACCAGTCGTTGAAATCTTTTTGCAGCGCAGTCATCAACTTTGTATCATTGAGCGGCGCTTCCATGCCGCTGAAACGCGCGCCCGCTGCGGGCGAGGTTTCCACTTTGTCGAGAGAAGGTCCGGCGTAGGGGAAATCATCCCAGCGGACAACGCCGCGGCGATCCAATGTTTCCACCAGCGCGGCTTTGGTGATCTCGCTGTCCACGCCAAGTTTGCGGTCAAGGATTCGAATCTGCGCGGAGGCGAGCAAGGTGGGGCGATAGAGAATTGCTTGTATCAGCGCTTGCGCGGGCATGGAGCGTTTGGCGTATTGGAAGGCTTCGGGCAGGGAATAATTTTGAGGGAGGAAATATTCGCGGATGCCAGAGGGGAGAGAAGGCTTTGTAGATGAACCGTTCATGGTTGTTGGTTGACGGTTGGTAGTTGCGACAATGGTTGGCGGTTGTTGGTTGACGGTTGGCGGCATTACAGGTTGGGAAGATGGAATCGCAACAGGCTGCATTGCCTCCATAGAAGGCTTTGGCTTGCTGTCCACCGCCAACTGTCCACCGCCAACCGATAACTGTCCACTATCAACTGTCAACTGCCCCGCCCCCACCAGTTTATTCAGTTCAGGAATCCTTGTCCGCATAATAGGTCCCGCGAGGAAGTTCATCGTCCAGCGAGTTTGTATTAATATGGGCGCTTTTGAATGAACGTTATTTACGACAAAGATTCGTTTGCCCAATGATGAGATGAGTTTGTCCATCTCGGCGCGGGAGAATCCACCCGCGAGGCTTTCGAGTCCATCGAGCAGGCGATTCTTGTCGCGTTCGGTTTGCAGTTTGCCGATGAACCACGTCCCCGTGTTCGAGAGCGCTTTGTAATCCATATCCACAGGGTTTTGAGTCGCGAGTAAAAGCCCCAAGCCAAAAGCGCGCGCTTGTTTTAACATCCGCATCATCGGCTGTTTGGACGGCGGGTTGGCGGTGGGCGGCAGGTAGCCGTAAATTTCATCCATGTAAAGCAGGGCGCGCAAAGAGTTTGAACCCGTTTGCGTTCTCATCCACGTTTCGACGGCGGAGAGCAGCAACGTGACAAAGAACATGCGCTCGCCATCGGAGAGGTGCGCGAGATAGAAAATGCTGTGACGCGGCTGACCTTCGGGCGTGTAGAGCATGGCTTGGATGTCGAGCGCTTCGCCTTCGCGCCAAGATTCAAACGCGGGCGCGGCGAGGATGTTGTTGAGAGTCATCGCCAGTTCCATGCGGTCTTTGGCAGGGAAGAATGTATCCACGGGGAACGCGCCGAGTTTATCGAAGGGCGGCGTTTGCGTTTGCAGGATGAGTTCGGTCAGGTCGAGGTCTTGACCTTTGCTCCAATGCTGCTCAAAGATGTTCGAGAGCAGGATGTGTTCGCGCGAGCGGATGGGGTCAATGTCGTTCATGCCGACGAGACCGAGCAGCGCGGTGACGGTGCTGGAGATTCGTTCGCGCAGCGCTTCGCGGTTTTCCTCCCAGTCGAGTTTGGGCGCGGCGAGCGAAGAGAGTACGCTGACGGGGATTCCCGAATCGGAGCCTGGGGTATAGACCGCGAACTTGACAAGGTTTTGCAGGTCTTGGATTCTATCCGCGCCAATGCCCCATTCTTTTAATCCGTTGCGCCAAGAGGATGCGGCTTCGGCGGCAACAGCTTCCAATGGTTTGCCTGCGCGCCGCGCCATGTCGGGGTCTATCCACGGTTGGAAGTCGGCGGGCAGCAGGTTGGGGAAGTGCAGCAATAAATTGGTCAGGTCGCCTTTGGGGTCAATGATGATGGCAGGGATGCCCAGCAGCGCGGCTTCTTCGAGCAGCGCCACACACAAGCCCGTCTTGCCCGAACCCGTCATGCCCGTCACAACGGCGTGGGTCGTTAAATCGGCAGGGTCGTATTGCAGTGCGTTCGCCGTGACTTTGGCGGTCTTGTCGTCAAATATGCGTCCGAGGTAGAA
>JAVHOY010000316.1:0-6651 GCA_036170295.1 bacterium | reverse complement strand
GCTCAGGGCGACACGCCAAAAGGGTATTTAAGCGCGTAACATCGGTTTGTATACTGAAAATGGGCACAAATTGCGCTTTTGTCCAACGGGTTTCGGCGGACTGAAGTCCTGCCTCAGTTCGTGAAAGTCGGCTAAAAAGCCGACTCGTTCTTCAGCCCGCAGGGCTTCCAGACACTGAGCGAATCAGGCAAATAGAAAACCGCAATTTATGACCGTGCCAAGTATAATATCAGAAAAGAGGCAAATCTTATGTTCCCAATCGGCGATGATGATAGCTCGCGTAGAACTGTTCCGCTGGTCACATACGTCTTGATCGCGTTGAACATCCTGTTTTTCCTCGTGGAGTTGAGCGGTGGCGACGCCTTTATTATGAAGTGGGCGTTTGTTCCCAGCCGCTTCCTTGCCAACCCTGTCGGTGATTTTCCAACGCTCTTCACAGCCATGTTCATGCATGCCGGATGGCTTCACTTGGGAGGCAACATGCTTTACTTGTGGATCTTCGGCGACAATGTGGAAGACCGTTTGGGTCATAGCAAGTTCACGATCTTCTATCTGCTCTGCGGACTTGCCGCAACTTTTGCGCAGTTGGCGTTCAGTCTCGGATCAGACGTGCCGAATTTAGGCGCGTCGGGAGCGATCGCAGGCGTGCTCGGCGCTTATATTTTGATGTTCCCGCAAGGAAGGGTGCGCGTATTGCAGGGACAACAAGTGATTCAAGTGCCCGCGCTGATCGTCATCGGGCTTTGGATCGTTTTGCAATTCTTTAGCGGAATTGGTTCCATTGTCAGCGCAGCCGATACAGGCGGCGTGGCTTACATGGCGCACATTGGCGGATTTATCGCGGGATTTGCACTGACCTTTTTGTTTAGAGGAAGCAGCGCGCCGCGGCTGACAAGTTAATCGCTGTGTTGGCGGATTCACTCTTGATCGTTTCTCCCCCAATTGGCGGAGAAGAACACTCCCCAGCCGATGGATGCGGTTGGGGGGCGTTCATTGTATGATGAGTGGCAGTCAAATCAAAAAAAGGAGAACTCTCATGCTTACTTGGATCATCGTAATTCTACTCATACTCTGGTTGCTCGGATATTTCGGACCGAACGTATTCTCTGGCTTTCCGCGCTCAGGCAATGCCGTTCATATTTTGATCGTCATCGTAATCATTCTCATTATTTTAAGACTGCTGAGAATCGCGTAATGAAGAAGGGCGACCTCAATGTATCGTAATCTGTGCGCTGCCGCGTTTTTTGTTTTGATGTTGCTGACTCTAGCCGCCTGCGATGTAGCGCCGCTGACCCCATCGCCAGCGCTACAGGAAGCGGCAAGCGGCGTTTTGGCTACGCCGGCGCTCACAGATATATCTTGCGCGTCGTGCGCTCAGTCAACGTTGGAAGCCGCGCTGATCCAACAGAAAAATAGCGCGAATAATCAGTTGGCGGCTACCGCCGATGTTGTGAACGCCAACGCGCAAGCCACCTTGAATTCAGCCAACGCCACCTTAGGCGCGGCTATGACTCAATCGCAAGACAACGCGAATTTTATCGCGGCGCAGATCGCGGCAACCGCTGAAGTTTCACGCGCCAATGCGCAGGCGACCGTAAACTCCGCCTCGATCACATTGAGCGCCGCCCAGACCCAATCGCAGTACGATCTGCAAGCGACGCAAGTAATGGGAACGCAAGTCGCAATCGCCATCATCACTCAGCAAAATAAAAACGAACTTGTCGCAGGCACTCAAACGGCGATTGCCGATACAATCGTCACACAGACCCAATCTGCGGTTGCCACATCGCAATGGTACACAGATCAGGAACGCCAACGCGCGGAACAAAGACAGGGACCGATCGCTTTTTTGTGGATGTGGTGTCTGCCGATGTTCGTCGTATTGTTGGCAGGTTTGGCGCTTTGGGGATTCTGGCGCTGGCTAAAAATTCAGCAAGCCAATCAACTGATTCTCGAAAACCCCATTAATAAATTACCCGCGCTAACGGCTGAAGTCGCGCATCAACACGACGACGCTTTGCCATACATCGAAAGCGACGTAATTGACAGCAGCGATTATCAGGTCACGAAGCCGGACGATCAAGTATCCCAATGGCTTGATGAAGTCAAAGATCAATTACAAAACAGCGACGAGAAGGATAAAAAAGATGATGACACAAATAATTGATCCGCCCCAATTTGATCAACAAGCCCGACGCATCAGAGCGCAGGCGACCGCTGTCCTAACTAAGTGGGGATTGTTGCCGCGATTTAAACGCTGGCGATTAACGCAGGATCCAAGCACCGGAATGATCGTATTGTTTGGCATACTCAATAACAAATACATTGCCGCGCATACTTCCATCCCCTTCAGCGATTATTTCGATCCGCGCTTATTGCACGATCTTGCCAATGAACTGCAATTGCAGGTTGTCTCTTGCAACAGCGATGGTCTTCGCTATGCTTTCATTTTGGATCGCGGCAATCTTGAAAAATTGCCAACGCATATAGATTTTCCCTACATTGACAACGGCAAAGTTTTGGTCAGAGTCGTTTACGACGAACCGCCGCAGCCCGCTCCAGTTGTGCCTGTTGAAATCGCGCTGGTTGACGACAACAAGTTCTTACGTCAGGTTGCGGGAGCTTTTCTAAAAGTCTTTGATGATATAAAGATGAAGGATGACGCCGCTTTACTTCTCTCCGCTCAAAACCCGCCCGATGTTGTGATTATCAACGAAGCGGAATTCAATCAGCGCGTGGCGGAGCATGAAGTCAATCGGCAGAGAGTTAAACGCGTTGGCAAGTTGCTTGACGAGGCGGCTAAATAGTTTTTACAGAATTGAGACGCGGACGCTTTTTTTTATCAGCGAAGTCAGCGTTTTTCAGCGTCTAAAAAATATTTTGTATGGCAGAAAAAAACCTACAAACCAGTATAGAAGGTAATTATGCGCACTGAAAATATTCGTTTTCCAAATCAAGAGGCTCTCTGCGTTTTTCCTGACGAGCCTTTGGATTTGACGCAAGCCATTTCTGAATTGCACCTGAATGAAAGTTATCCTGTCATTGTATTAATCGGCGGCGAAATTGATCAACAACAAGCAGGGGCGACGCTACAAGCCATTCAAACCATTTCCAAACTTGCGGAGGACTTGAACGCTTTGGTCATCTGCGGAGGAACGGATATGGGCGTTATGGCTAAGATTGGTCAAGCGCGCGCGCAAAATCAATATAAATTTCCTCTGGTGGGTATAGCGCCTGCCAATTTGGTAACATGGACTAATGGACCCCGTAGCGCAAAATTTATGTGGTGGGGCGTTCAGCGCTGGCAGTTGGAGCAGCATTGCTCTCATTTCATTCTTGTGCCCGGCGATCAGTTTGGCGATGAGTCCTCATGGATTGTTGATGCGGCTGCCAGTTTATCTAAAGGAAATCAGTCTGTGACGATCTTGATCAACGGCGGCGAAGTTTCGCGGAAAGATATTGAATTGAGTTTGGAACATGGTCGTCCTGTCATCGCGTTAAGTCGCACAGGTCGTTTGGCAGATGAATTAGCGAGACAGCCTAACCGACACAAATTGATCGCCGTAGTTCCAGCAAACAGCTCGGATCAAATCATCGCAGTTGTAAAAGACACACTGTCGGTCTGATACCAATAACCGTCATCTCGCCCGAACACATCGCCAAAGCCCAAAAGGGAATATCAAAAGAGAAAATTCGTAATCTTCTCATCCGTGCGCGTATCGTGTATAATCTCAACACAGTTTCGGAAGGGACGCAAGTTTATATCCTTGTAAAAATGAGGAACGCGTGTATGAAGCGCATCTTTTGATCGTCTGGTCATTGACTCCGTTTCAGGTCTTATTTATAAGCCCTCAGCCGATTCTGTGTACGGCTGATTTTTTTTGTTCATTCTCAAAGGAAAGTAGGTGATTTGATTTGGGTAGCGTAAATTTACGCAGCGGCGAGTCGCAAGATTCTTTGCTCAAACGCTTTCGCAAGAAAGTGGTTAAGAGCGGAATCTTAAGCACGATCCGCAATAAGCGTTGGTTCATCTCCAAGAGCGAACAGCGTCGCATGGAAAAGAAGAAAGCGATCCGTCGTATGAAGCGGCGTTCGTTCAAGGATACAGAATAATCAAGAGGCGTGTATGACTAAAGAAGAAGGCAAAATTAAAGTGGACGGCGTTGTGATCGAAGCTTTGCCCGGGACACAGTTCCGCGTACGGCTTGATAATGGTCATGAAGTGCTGGCGTATCTTTCAGGCAAAATGCGAAAGCACTACATCCGTATTTTGTTGGGAGATCACGTTGCGATGGAAATGTCGCCGTACGACCTGACCCGCGCTCGCATCACATTCCGTCAACGCAAAAATGCCCCCGCGCCTGTTGAAAGTTAATTTCTGCTTGAATTTATAAAAAAATCCTCCGCTTTTTGCGGAGGATTTTTTTATACCGTTTCCTTGAATGAGTTCAAAACCTTCATGTAATTTGCCCGCTCAAACGCCGCAGGCTCTTTCACGGATTTTTGACTCATACTTCCCTGCATTTGCTGGATAGATTTATATTCATGTTCTTTCATCCACTGTTCCAATTCTTGCAACATGGCGGGAACAACATTTTCGCCGTTATGCAAAAGATGAGACGCCATCATGGAAACTTTCGCGCCCGCCATCATGGATTTCAACACGTCTTTATAAGTATGCACGCCGCTGGTCAGCGCGAAATCCGCGTTGAGATTGCCGTATAAAATCGAAATCCAACGTAACGGCAAACGTAACTCCACGGACGAGCTCAGATCCAGGCTATGCACAATCTCAAGCTCGTCAAGATCAAAATCAGGCTGGTAAAAACGATTGAACAAAACCAACCCATCTGCGCCCGCTTCAACGATGCGTTTTGCAAAATTGGGCAGCGAGGTGATAAACGGACTCAACTTGACCGCCAGCGGAATCTTGATGGATGATTTTACTTGCGCGACCAATTCCGCTTGCGCGGTTTCAAATTCTTGCGCGGTGAGATTTGAATCGGTGGAGACAAAATATAGATTCAATTCAAGCGCATCCGCGCCCGCGTCTTCGATTTGTTTTGCGTAGCGCGTCCAACCGCCTTTTGAAACGCCGTTCAAACTTCCAATGACGGGGATCTTCAGCGCTTTCTTTAATCCCGCAACTTGATTTAAATATTTTTCGGGAATCATAGCGTATGTGCCGCTGTCGGGCAAATAGGACATGGCTTCGGCAAACGAATCTGTTCCGCGCGTCAGGTAATGATCAAGTTCAAGCGATTCGTGGATGATCTGCTCTTCAAAGAGGGAATACATCACAATCGCCGAAACGCCCGCTTCTTCCAGTTTGCGCGCCGTTTCAATTTTTCTGGAAAGCGGCGAGGCGGAAGCTACAAGCGGATTCTTCAATTTCAGACCAAGATAGGTAGTAGTGAGATCAGTCATTTTTATCCTTATTTATATCCGTTATTGAAAGAACGAGATTGCTATTTTACAAATGTCGCTTCGAGAGTCATGCCCCACTTCAAACGCGGATCGGGATTCTCAATGCGGATTCTTACTGTGTAAAGAATATCGCCGCCTTGCTGAGTATATGCGTTACTGATTTCCGTCACTGTGCCTTTGAGCGTAAGGTCATGCAAAGCGTCAGGCACAAGATTTACTTTTTGACCTACAGTCAATTTTACCACTTCGAGTTCGGTAACGTCTGTTGTCTCGACCACCCATCCGCTAGAATCCTCAACGCTGACGATACGAGTAAGCGGAGTCACTTGCTCGCCGGCTTTGACGTTTACATCCGCAATCGTTCCATCAAATGGCGCGGCGATGATGAAATTGGAAAGCGTATCTTTTGCGGCTTCAAGGTTGGCTTTGACAAGCGCAAGTTGATCGGCGTTGGGACCGTCAAGGCTGATCTCGTATTGATGTTTGGCTTCCGCTTCAACGGCGAGAGACGCATCATACGCGGCGCGGACATCATCGCGTTTGCGAGTCGTGGCTTCAAGGTCGCGCACGGCTTGATTGAAATCGTCTTGCGCGTTATCCAAATCTGTTTTGGCAGTTTTGCGCTTGGCGTTATTTTTATCAAGGTCCTTATATTTATTGAACGTATCTTGCGCGTCGGTCAAAGTTTTTCGACGATCTTCAACAGTGGCTTTATCGTCTTCAATTTGAGTCTCGATATCGTCCACGTTAAGATCGTCCCATTTCTTTTCGGCTTTGCCGCGCGCGATTTGCGCGTCCATATAAGCCATCCAAAGTTTAGCGCGATCTCCGCTTTCGTTGCGGAGCAATGCGTCGTAAGCGTTTTGCGCCATGACGACTTGCGCTTCAGCCTCTCCCGCGTTTGCAAGGCGGACGAGGACATCTCCCTGTTTGACGGAATCGCCCGCCTTCACAAGAACTTGCTCCACAACGCCGGCGGCTTGAAAAGACAAGTTAGCGCCGTGAAGCGGCAACAGCCGACCTTCCGCTACAACTTCATTTGGAGCCACAACCTGCTGAGCGACGGGCGCGGGCGTGGGTTGATTCCCACATGCGGCGAGAAAAACAACGGTTAGTAATGTAAGTGTTAATATTTTTTTCATTTGAGACCTTCTACGATTTACGATTTGCGATTTACGATTTACGATTTTTTTATTCATACGCCAGCACTTCGCGGATGGTTAA
>JAVHOY010000315.1:0-1489 GCA_036170295.1 bacterium | reverse complement strand
TCCGCGCTCGACGCGCTGATGCGTTTCAAGTTCAAAGCGCGCGAGGGTCGGCATCTGAAAAAAGTAACGGAAGAAATTTCCGCCGATGGCTTCTTCGATCAATGCGATGCGGAAGTTTTTATCCTTGACGGTCTTGAGCAAATGTCCGCGCACCATGGCTTGATGAAAATTCGACGCGACCTCCGCGACAAACAACGAATATTCGGCATACGCCAGCGGTTGATTTTTCCATGTGAGATACGAGTGCATCGAGTGACCGAGTTCGTGCGCGAGCGTGCTCATGCTGCCGACTTCATCGGTGTAACTCATCATAATAAAGGGGTAGGTTCCCGGCGCGCCCCACGAAAATGCGCCGTTGGATTTTCCCTTATTGGGATACACATCCACCCAACGATCTTTAAGCGCGCCTTGTCGAATCACGTCTGTGTAATCCTTGCCCATCGGCGCGAGACTTTCGCAAATGAGTTCGACGGCTTTTTCATACGGCACTTTGGTTTTCTTTTGCGCCATCGGCGCCCACATGTCGTAATAAGTAATTTCTTTTAACTTTAACGCTTTGCGATGAAGTTCAAAATAACGATGCCACGTTGGCAAATGTTTTTTGAACGTGTTGATTAAGTTATGAAAAACTTCAACGGGAATGTTGTTGTCAAAGAGCGACGCGGAAAGCGAATCGGTGTGTTTGCGCGCTTGAGAGTAAAAGACATTCGCTTTGATGGAAGTCGTCAAATTTGCGGCGAGCGTGTTCTTGAATTCGAGATGCTTATCCATATAACTCTCGAAGGCGCTCTGGCGCACTTTGCGGTCGGGATGTTCCATCAATGAAGTGTGGAAGTTCCCCTGCGTGACTTCGATCTTCTTGCCTTTGCTGTCCACTGCGGGCGCGAATTTGAAATCTGCGCCGGTTAACATATTGGAGCTGTTGCCCGCGCCGCCCAGCGCATCGCCGACCATGCCGAGCAATTCTTCCACTTCAGCGGAGCGCACATGCGCCTGCTTGCGGAAGAGATTATCCATGTTGTGCGACTGCATTGCGAGTTTGGGGTTTTGTTTCATCCATTTGTTTAATTTGGATTTTCCAATTTTCAGCAGCTCGGGGTTGATAAATGAAACCGCGCCCGCGACTTGCCCATACATGGCTTGCGCCTTGCCAAACATCGCCGCAGAATTTTGGTCGGTAGTGTCTACGTTGTATGAAAAACCGGCGTACACAAAAACGTGCATGACGCGCTTCATCAACGCTTCAAGCGCGTCAAACGCTTTGACAAGAGTCTCGGCGCTTTCGCCTAATTTGCCTTCGTATTTCTTGATGGACGGTAAATCTTTGAGGATGCGCTTAAGTTCCGCTTCCCATGCTTTTTGAGTTTTGAAAACGCTTTCTGCGTTCCATGTATATTTCTTGTTGACCTTACTGCGGGGTGGAATTGAGGTTGCCATAGGCTCCTTTTTTTTATATGAAAATGATGGGCTATTTTACCATTGAGATTCA
>JAVHOY010000314.1:0-1491 GCA_036170295.1 bacterium | reverse complement strand
CAGATTGGGCGCGACGGCACGGGACTCAACCCGTTGCGCGGACAAAACAACGTGCAAGGCTCCAGCGATATGGGTTGTATGCCTTATCATTATCCGGGTTATTTGCGCGTGGATAACGCCGACAATCGCGCAAAATGCGAAAAACTTTGGAACGTCGAAGAAGGCGGATTGAGTCTCAAACTGGGGCTGACCACCACAGAAATTTTAGCCAACGCGCATGAAGGCGGCATTCGCTCGCTGTACATCATGGGCGAGAATCCGATGATGTCCGAGCCGAATCTTAATGAAACTCGCAAACACATGGCGCAGTTGGAATTTCTTGTGTCGCAGGATATTTTCATCAACGAAAGCGGCGCGTTCGCCGATGTGTTCTTGCCCGCCGTTCCCTTCGCGGAAAAAGACGGCACGTTCAGCAATACGGATCGGCGCGTACAGCGAGTCCGCGCCGCGCAACCGCCGCGCGGAAATTCTCGCGCCGATTGGAAAATCATCTGCGACCTAGCGACGCGCATTGAATCTAAACTTGGAATTAATTCGACGCGCTGGAAGTATTCCAACCCCGAAGAAATTCTGCGCGAGGCGGCGGTCTTGAATCAAGATTACGCCGGAATCACTTACGAACGCATTGACAAAGTCGGCTTGATCTATCCCGTGCCGAATATGACTCATCCCGGCACGCCGACGCTCTTCAAAGAATCCTTCCCGCGCGGACGCGGAAAATTTCACATCTTGGATTATGTTCCCGCGCGCGAACCTGTGGACGACGAGTATCCGTTCATTCTCACGACGGGACGGCTGCTTGAGCATTGGCACGGCGGCACGATGACGCGCAATTCGGCGCTGAATGAAGCCTACCCCGAAGCGCGCGTGGAAATTCATCCCGCCGACGCGGACATTCACGGAATCAAAAATGGCGACGCGGTCAAGGTCAAAAGTCGGCGCGGCGAAGTAATTCTCCGCGCTATGGTGACGGAGAAAACAACGGTGGGCGTCATCTTCCTCCCTTGGCATTTTCATGAGGCGGCGGCGAATCTGCTGACGAACGACGCGCTCGACCCGCAAGCGTTGATTCCCGAATTCAAAGCCTGCGCGGCGCAAGTTTTTCCCGCAAGAGAAAAAGATTTAGAGAATCCCAAAGCGCTGTTGAATAGAGGAAGATACTAAAAAAGTTGCAGTCACCTGACACTTTTATTTTTGGGACGCTGATGAACGCTGAAAACGCTGATTCAAACCGCTTTTTGATCATGTTTTTTCAAAAACATCTGCGTTCATCTGCGTTTTTCAGCGTCCAATTTTTAAACTGTCAGGTTGCTATACTGAAAACGGGCACAAATTGCGCTTTTGTCCAACGGGTTTCGGCGGACTGAAGTCCTGCCTCAGTTCGTGAAAGTCGGCTAAAAAGCCGACTCGTTCTTCAGCCCGCAGGGCTTCCAAGGCGCTGAGCGAATCAGGCGAATAGAAAACCGCAATTTATGACCGTGCCAAGTATAG
>JAVHOY010000313.1:0-6703 GCA_036170295.1 bacterium | reverse complement strand
TATATCAACAAGATAAAGTTTTTCAGGTCGCATACACGACCTCAATATTAGAAAGAACAGAATCCCGAATCACTGGCTTCAACCCATCCATAGGAACCAGATCAACAGGGCGTTTGAAAATTTCAGAAAGTTCGCGCTGCATACGAGAAAAAGTAATAAAGCCGATCCGCACGGCAGGCTGGAAGGAAATCAGCACATCCACGTCGCTTTCCTTGCGGAAGTCTTCGCGCAAAACAGAGCCAAACAACGCCAGATTCTGCACCTGATAGCGAAGGCAAAATTCGGTCAATTTTTTTCTAGGAACTCTGATCTTAACTTTCGAGCGTTTTTTGTTCGTCATAACAACAATTATACAACACCAAACTCCACCGACTTCAAAAACCTCGGCGCGACTCTAACCTTTGTCGCCTGCTCAAAAGCGTAGGCAAGTTTGATTAACGTCGGCTCTTGCCATGCTTTTGCAAAAAATGAAATTCCAACGGGCAAGCCGAAGATATATCCCATCGGCGCGGTGATATGCGGATACCCTGCCACCGCCGCAGGCGACGTGCTTTCCATATCCCAGTTGATCGCGTCGCCGTTGGCGAGGTCAATCATCCACGCGGGACCGCCCGATGGAACAATCAGCGCGTCAAGTTTATATTTCTTCATCGCCGCGTCAATTCCGTTTTTGCGCGTCAGCAAATGATTCTTCGCCAACGCCTGACGATATTTTTTTTCGCGCAAACCGCCCGTCTCTTGCGCGGCGAGAAAATGCTCCTGCCCAAAATATGGCATCACACGCGACTTGTTTTCTTCGTTGAAACGAATCACATCCGCCATTGTTTTCACGCGCGCATTTGCGCTTGCCAGATATTGATTCAAATCCGCTTTGAATTCATAATGCAATACTTCCACTTCGGTCTTTCCGAATTTATCAAAGTTCGGCAGGTTGGCGGGGTCAACAATAATTGCGCCGAGTTGTTTCATTACGTCAATGCTCGATTCAAAAATTTTGAGGATGCGCTCGTCCGTGCCGCACATATTTCTAGCAACGCCGATGCGCGCGCCTTCGAGTCCATTAACATCTAAAAATTTTTCATAGGATGAAGCCCCGCGCTTAACGCCTGACCTTGTGATTGGATCGCGCTCGTCAAATCCCGTCAGCGCGCCGAGCAAAATCGCCGCATCCGCCACGCTGCGCCCCATTGTTCCCGCCGTATCTTGGCTGTGCGCGATAGGAATAATTCCGCTGCGACTCAACAAACCCAACGTAGGCTTGATTCCCACAATGCCGTTGGTTTGCGATGGACAGATGATCGAGCCGTCGGTTTCTGTGCCAATGGCAGCCGCGCATAAATTCGCCGCGACAGCCGCCGCCGAACCCGAAGACGATCCACACGCAGAACGATCTAACGCGTAGGGATTGCGAGTCAGCCCGCCGCGCGAAGACCATCCGCTAACGGAACGCTTGCCGCGAAAATTCGCCCACTCGCTGAGATTGGTCTTGCCCAAAATAATCGCGCCCGCTTTGCGTAACTGCTTGACGATGAATGCGTCGCGCGGCGCAATGTTTCCCTCCAGCGCAAGCGAACCTGCGGTAGTTTGCATCTTGTCATGCGTGTCAATATTATCTTTGATGAGGATGGGAATCCCATGAAGCGCGCCGCGCAGTCTGCCGCTGATTCGTTCCGCGTCCAGTTTTGCCGCGAGGCTTTGCGCGTCGGGATTCAACTCGATGATTGAATTAACTTTCTTATCAATCGTATTGATTCTTTCCAAAAATGATTCGACAATTTGCAGCGAAGTCAATTCGCCTGTAGACATTTTTTGTTGAAGCTCAGAGACGGTTTGCTCCATGATGATTCTCCTTGCAATTTGTACTGCGACATAAATGTCGCGCCGCGAGTTAAGACAAACTCCAAAGTCTGAAGACTTTGGAGTTCGCAATTATTTTGTCTTCTTAATATTTTCTTCCGACAGTCTGCGCGCGAGATGAACGCTGGCGTCGTCGCCGACCGTGTGAAGCAGCGCCATGTTTGGCGGGCGTTGCGCGCCGACGGGATAACCGCAGACCAGCACAACTTGCTGACCCGATTTGATGCCCGACGCAATCAACGCCGCGTCCACATCGGCGAGCATTTCTTCCATTGAGTTTGCGTATCTTGAAATATGCGGCTGCACGCCCCACAAGAACGCGAGTTGATTAAAGGTTTCAGGTTCGGGCGTGAACGCAAGGATTTTTTTTGAGGGACGCGCTTTAGACATCAGCCACGCGGAACGTCCTTGCAAAGTGAACACCGCCACCGCCACGACTTCAGGGTCTTTGGCAAGCGCATTCGCGGCGCGCGCCATCGAAGCGGCGTCGCTGACTCCCAAACCGATTCTGCCATCCTGCCGACTGCCCCACTCGCGGAAATGCGTCTCGGCTTCAATCACAATGCGCGACATCATGGCAACCGCTTCGCTGGGATATTCGCCCGACGCGGTTTCTGCGGAAAGCATGACCGCGTCGGTGCCGTCGAAGATCGCGTTGGCGACGTCCGACGCTTCGGCGCGCGTGGGCAGCGGATTTTGAATCATGGATTCCAGCATCTGCGTGGCGGTGATGACCAACTTGGCGCGCGCGTTGGCGGAATGGATAATCATCTTTTGCAAAGAAGGCACGCGCTCAGGCGGCAGCTCCACGCCGAGATCGCCGCGCGCCACCATCACGCCGTCCACCACATCGAGGATGGCTTCAAGTTCGGTCATCGCTTCGGGCTTTTCCAATTTTGCGATCAACAACGGCTTGACGAATTTGTCTTTGGAAAATTCATCCATCGCGGCGCGGACAATTTTTACGTCTTCGGCGCTGCGGACAAAGGAAATCGCAACCGCGTCCACGCCTTGAGAAATTCCAAAAGCGAGATCGGCTTTATCTTTTTCGGTGAAGCCTGAAATGCGGAGTTTGACTCCCGGCAGGTTAATGCCTTTATGCGAAGACAACGCGCCGCCCACCAACACTTTTGCGTGGATCACGCGCCCGTCAACGGACAGCGCTTCAAACGCAAGACGACCGTCGTCAAGCAATAAGCGATCGCCCGCGTGAACCGATTCAAACAGCTCGCGGAAATCAACGGGGATGAGTTGATCTTCAGTTTTCGGCGGCGCGTCTTGAGTCGCATACAAACAAATTTGCTCGTCCACAGAAAGTTGAAGCGGCGCGGCTAATTTTCCCACGCGAATTTTGGGTCCTTGCAAATCCTGCAAAATGCCGACGGATATTCCTAATTTTTTAGAAGCCGCGCGAATGGCGGCGACGCGCGCTTGATGCTGCTCGTGCGTGCCGTGTGAAAAATTCAAACGAGCAATGTTCATGCCCGCTTTGATTAAAGACTCAAGAACCGGTTCTGAATCAGAGGCGGGTCCGATGGTCGCTACAATTTTTGCTCTTCTCATTTAATTCCTTAATGGTAACGCGACATTTATGTCGCCTGAATTACGCAAGATAAATCTCGCGCTACAAATAATGCAAATCCTTCGCTTGCTTGGAAAGGTCTTCGCGGAAATTGGGGTGCGCGATGTTGATGAGCGCCTGCGCGCGCTGGCGGATAGTTTTACCATATAAATCCGCAACGCCGTACTCAGTGACCACATAGCGGACATGATTGCGGCTGGTGACAACGCCCGCGCCAAGTTTTAACATGCCCGCAATTTTGCTGACAGTCGCGCCGTCCTTCATCGTCGCCACGCTCGGCAAAGCAATAATCGGAACGCCGTCTTTGGAGCGCGACGCGCCGTAGATAAAATCAACTTGACCGCCGACGCCGCTGTATAGTTTGGGTCCAATGCTATCCGCGCAGACCTGACCCGTGAGGTCAACTTCAATCGCAGAGTTGACCGCCACCATGCGCTCGTTTTGCGCGATGATAAAAGGATCGTTGACGTATTCTGTCGGGTGCATTTCGATCATCGGGTTATCGTGAACCCAATCATAGAGTCGCTGCGTGCCGAGAATAAAGCCCGCCACAATTTTTCCGGGATGCAAACTCTTGCGCGCGTTGGTCAACACACCCGCGTTGACCAGATCAATCACGCCGTCGGAAAATAATTCTGTGTGAATCCCCAAATCTTTCTTATCGAACAAATACTTTAATACCGCGTCGGGGATTGCGCCAATGCCCATCTGCATCGTCGCGCCGTCGGGAATCAACGCAGCCACATGTCCCGCAATTTTTTCGATAATTTCCGAGTTGCCTTCTCCCGCCATCGCCAATTCGGGGATGGGATAACTGACCGGCACAATATGCGTCAGGCGGCTGACGTGAATGAATGAATCGCCCAGCGTGCGCGGCATCTTTTCGTTCACTTCCGCGATGATCACTTTCGCAGATTCCGCCGCCGATTTGGTCAAGCCCACTTCCACGCCGAGACTGCAAAACCCATGCTCGTCAGGCGTGGAGACGTGAATCACGGCGACGTCCAAAGGCAAAAGTCCGCGCTTGAACAATAACGGGAATTCAGAAAGCATGACGGGCGTAAAATCTGCGCGCCCTTCCTGCACCGCTTTGCGGATATTCGCGCTGATGAACATCGAGTTCACGCGCAAATGACCTTCCATTTTTTCTCCAACATAATCGGCAGAGCCAACCGTCAGCGCCTGACAAACTTCCACATTCTGCAAGGTAGGCGCGTATTCCACTAAAGCCGCCAGCAGTTTTTGCGGAACAGAGACGTTGCCCGTCAGAAAAATGCGCTGACCCGATTTGATGACCTTGACCGCTTCTTGCGCCGTCGTCACGCGAGATTGATAAACGCTCGTCGCCGCCATCTTATTTCTCCTGCGGACTTAAGCGCACAAGATTAACCAGTTCGCCGTTATGCGTATTGATCGCGGCTTCGATAGACGGGTTTTCTTTAATCGCATTTTCAATGCCGCGATTCGCAACGTCTAAAATATATGGCAGCGCGGCGTTCATAAAAATATGACTCGCCGAGCGCGCTAAAACGCCCGAAATATTCGGCACGCAATAATGCACCATGCCTTCTTCCACAAACGTCGGATGTTCGTGCGTCGTCGGGCGCGAGGTTTCAACGCAGCCGCCTTGATCAATGCTCACGTCAATGATGACCGAGCGCGGCTTCATGGCGCGCACCATCTCGCGGGTGACGACAATCGGCGCGCGCTGTCCCGCCGACAAGACCGCGCCGATGACAACATCGGCGTACGCGCTGGCGCGCTCAATATTGCGCTTCGTAGACATCATTGTCACAACGCCGGGAAAACGCTCGGAGATTCTTTCCAACACGGCGAGGTTTTTATCAATCACGGTCACATGCGCGCCTGCCGCCACGAGATAACGCGCCGCAGACGACCCCACGACTCCGCCGCCAATGATGACCACTTCCGCAGGCGGCACGCCGGGCAAGCCGCTGAGCGAAATGCCTTTGCCGCCCCAATTGTTTTGAAGCAGCCGCGCGGCAATCGGCGCGAGCATGGCGCCCGACATCAAACTAAACGGGCGCAGCACAGCCAGTCCGCCTGCCGCGTCGGTGATTTGTTCATACGCGAGCGCGGTGATTTTTTTCTCCAGCAGCAAATCAATTTGATCTTGCGAACTCGACGCGAGGTGTAAAAATCCCGCCAACGCCGCGCCGTCTTTCAACCATTCCATTTCCTTTTTCAATGGACGCGAAATTTTCAACAGCAAATCGGCGCGCGCAAAAACTTCTTCCGCCGAATACGCGATTCGCGCGCCGGCTTTTTCGTATTCCTGATCGCTGAAGCCCGCGCCCACGCCCGCGTCATGCTCGACAAAAATTTGATGCCCGTTCTGCGCGAGAATCTCCGCCCCCGCGGGCGAAAACCCCACGCGATATTCAAAAGGTCTGCTTTCTTTTGGAATGCCGATGTACATGCTGCCTCCACAATTAGACCTCCGAGTTCTTTAGAATTCGGAGGTCTAATTTATTAACTCATATTTAGAACTTCGCGGATGGACGGAAGCGCCCAATCAATCGTCGCTTTATCAATCACCAACGGCGGCGCAAAACGGATAACGTTATCATGCGTCTCCTTTGCGAGAATGCCCTTCTTTTGCAGCGCTTCGCAGAAGCGGCGCGCGCCTTTCGCTTCGGGTTTCAATTCAACTGCGATCAATAAGCCCTTGCCGCGCGCTTCCTTAACATGCGGACTCGTAATCTCGCTCAACTGCTCGACGAAATACTCGCCCATTTCTTGCGCGCGCTCCACGAGTTTTTCTTCGCGGATGACTCTTAACGCGGCGCGGGATACGGCGGCGGCAAGCGGATTCCCGCCGAAGGTGGAGCCATGCTCGCCGGGTTTGAACAACCCAAGAATGGCTTTGTCCGCAAGCACAGCCGAGACGGGATAAAACCCGCCCGACAGCGCTTTGCCGATAATGGTCACATCGGCGCGGACGTTTTCGTGGTGCGCGGCGAACAACTTGCCTGTGCGTCCAAGTCCCGTTTGAATTTCATCCGCCATAAACAAGACATTATTCTTCTTGCAAAGTTCGGCGACCTTCTTCAAATATCCGACAGGGGGAATAATGACGCCCGCTTCGCCTTGAATCGGTTCGAGCATGACGGCGGCGGTGTTGGGCGTGATGGCTTTTGCAATCGCGTCTGCGTCGCCATACTTGACCGCCACAAAGCCCGGCGTAAAGGGACCGAAATCATCGCGGTAGGCTGGCTCGGTGGAGAATGAAATAATGGTGAC
>JAVHOY010000312.1:1409-6714 GCA_036170295.1 bacterium | reverse complement strand
CCCATTTGTCTGTTATCTTGACGATGAGATTGTTGGCAGTGAACTTCGAGAAAGAATTGTCGGGTTGACTACCGCTTGGTTATTGCTCTACATCGTTTACGTCTTGCGTGATGACATTATTCGTATCGTTTCCGCCCGATTGGTTACAAATGCAGAAAGAGAAGTCTATGAAAATCAATAAACTTACCCAGCGTTTACAAAAAAACCGCCCGATGACAATGGTTAGCATCCGCATCCCTGATGATGTTATTGAAGATTTGAAACGTGTTGCGCCTATGCTTGGCTTTTCTGGTTATCAATCTTTGATTAAGGCTTATGTTGGTCAAGGGCTGCGAACAGATATTGAGCGACTTGAAGGCGGCATAGAAATTTCAACCTTACTTGAAAGCCTGCGAAAGAAAGGCGTAAAGGAAGATATTATTTCGTCTGCTATGGCAGAAGCCCAAAGTCCAGTGTCGGTCTCTTAAAATAAAACGGCGGCTAACAAAGCGTGCACCGGGCGCTGGGGATTCTGCGGCACCTGCGGCAAGCATTTTTCCCTGGACAGTCCGCCAGGACAGGCTGGCTTCGAGTTTTTCCTGCTCCACCCAACGGGGCAATGCAAACCGTTAGGGCTTAACGTTTCATCGTCAATAAAGAATAGAGAAAATAGAAGTTTATGAGCAACACCATCTTAAGCATATTATTGGGAATAGGCGGCATGTTTGGATGGGGAATCTACGATTTTCTAGGCGGCGTTTTCTCTAAACAAATTGGTTCTTTCAAATCCTTATTTTGGTCGCAGTTGGCTGGCTTAATATCCATCCTTCTACTTGCCTTTACCGTCAAAATAGAAAATAACATTTCCGTTTTGGCAATCATTCTGGTCCCAGTGGCGTCCATGGTTTATTCCGCTGGTTACCTATTTTTCTTCAAAGGCTTTGAAAAGGGGAATGTGTCAATCATTGCCGCAACCATGAATTCATGGGCAGTGTTCACAATGCTGTTTGCTTTTATTTTCATGGGACAACGCCTCGCCGCCGCTCAAACCATAGGCGTATTTATGATTATCGCTGGAGCGACTCTAGCCTCAATAGATTGGAGTGATATTAGCAATCAAAAATTGCGGCTATCATTAGGCGTGAAAGAAGCAATCTTGGGAGCGTTCTTCTTTGGAATTTTCTGGAATATTAGCGAGATTATTTCCGAAGAAATTGGGTGGCTATTGACAACGCTGCTTGTCAAGTTTGGAATTGCGATATTCTTATTAACCTTCTCTTTTGCTGTAAAACAAGAAGTTGGATTAATGAATAGTTCAACAAAGACAAAATACGCAATCTTATTAATGGGCATTATTGAAGTTGGCGCAGTGGCGCTTGTGAATTACGGTTTGACAATCGGCGACGCAATATTAATAACGCCCATCGCATCCGCTTTATCAATTGTAACTATTACGCTGGCTGTGATTTTCTTGAAAGATAAAGTTTCAAAATTTCAAGGCTTTGGAGTCTGCATGGCAATTATCGGTATAGTCGCAACTGCCTTCTGACAAAATGCGCCCAACAAAGCGCGCGCGGATTTTTTCGAGCGCTTTTCTGACTTCAAGTTTTCCCTGCCCCCAATTAAAAAAACCCCGCCGCAGAGCGGGCGGGGTTTTAGATCCAAAATGAAACTAAAGTTCTTTGCGCGAGAAGAGTCCTTCAAGGTGACGCCAAATACGACGCAGGAAAGAACGCGAGCGCGCAAAGAGGCGGTATTGCTCAGGGTGGATGTATTGTTTTTTTGCGGGGATAGGTCCCGTCCACTCGACAACCATCGCGCCCCAAGTCAGCCCCGCTCCAAAACCGACGAAGACAATTTTATCGCCAGGTTTGATCTGTCCTTTTTGCGCGGCTTCAACAGTCGCAATGGGAATTGAAGCGGTGGACGTATTGCCGTAGCGCTCGACATTGATCACAAATTTATCCAGCGACATTTTCAAGTATTTCGCGGCGGTCTTGATAATGCGAAAATTTGCCTGATGCGGAATAATCCATTGAACGTCATCGAGAGTCATTTTCACGGGTTCAAGCGCTTCCAATACGGCTTGCCCCATCACCCGCGTTGCAAAGCGAAAGACTTCTTTTCCATCCATTTGAATAAAATGCTTGCCTTCGTGAACGGTCGCTTCGGTGGAAGGAAAATGCGCGCCGCCGCCGGGCAAGATCAACGCTTCTGCGCCCGAACCGTCGGAATGCATCACCGAAGAGATTACGCCGCCGGGACTATCGCTGGCTTGCAACACAAACGCGCCCGCCCCATCTCCAAACAAGATGCAAGTGTTGCGGTCCTTCCAATCCACAAAACGCGAAAGCGTTTCAGTTCCGATGACCAGCGCGTTCTTGATTGAGCCGCTGCGAATGGCTTGCGCCGCCATATTCGTCGCAAAGATGAATCCCGTGCAAGCGGCTTGCATATCAAACGCGCCGGCTTTCGTCGCGCCGATCTGATCTTGAATCAAACAGGCGGTCGCGGGAAAAACATATTCAGGCGAAGAGGACGTGCAAATAATAAGATCCAGTTCGGTGGGCGCAAGGTTTGCGACCGCCAACGCCTTGAGCGCAGCCTCCACGCCCAGCGTGGACGGAAATTCATTTTCGCGGGCAATGTGCCGCTCGCCAATTCCGGTGTGATCGCGAATCCATTCATCATTGGTGTCCACCATCTTGGAAATATCGGCGTTGGTCAATATCGGTTCGGGGACGTACATGCCCCACCCCGTAATATGCGCGAATGGCATTCTTACTCCTTTACTTGTCGAAGCGGCTCAATATCAATGTAGCGTTATGTCCGCCAAAGCCAAACGAATTAGACATGACGTGTCGCGGCTCGACTTTGCGCGCTTGATTGGGAATGTAATCAAGGTCGCAGATAGGATCGGGCGTTGTGTAGTTAATGGTAGGCGGCAGTATTTTATCGAGAAGCGTCATCGCGCTGATGACGGCTTCCACCGCGCCCGATGCGCCCAACAAATGCCCGGTCATAGATTTGGTCGAAGAAATCGGAATCTTATACGCCTGTTTGCCAAACACAGATTTGATCGCCGTTGTTTCGCTTTTATCGTTCATAAAAGTAGAAGTGCCGTGCGCGTTGATGTAATCAATATCGGTCAATTGCAACCCGGCGTTTTGAATTGCAAAGCGCATTGAGTTTGCCGCGCCCGCGCCGTCTTCGGCGGGCGCAGAGATGTGATGCGCGTCGTCGGTTGTGCCGTAGCCGCTAAACTCGCATAGAATTTTTGCGCCGCGCGCCTGTGCGTATTCAAGCGATTCGAGAATTAAAATTCCCGCGCCTTCGCCCATCACAAAGCCGTCGCGAGTTTTGTCGAACGGGCGCGACGCTCCCTGCGGATCGTCGTTGCGCGTGGATAAAGCCGTCATCGAATTCATGCCCGCCATCGCAATCGGAATAATGGACGATTCGGAAGCGCCCGCGATCATCGCGTCCGCCGTGCCGCGACGGATCATCTCGGCGGATTCGCCAAGCGCGTTCGTTCCCGAAGCGCACGCCGTCGCAAGCGACATATTCACGCCGCGCGCGCCAAATCGAATGGCAAGATTTCCCGCCGCGCTGTCCGAAATCATCATCGGAATTAAAAAGGGGCTGACGCGATCAGGTCCGCGCTGACGCATGATTTCATATTGTTCGAGCAGCGTTCCAATGCCGCCGATGCCCGAACCGATTAAGATTCCTACGCGGTCGCGATTTGATTCGTCAATCTTCAAACCTGATTGCGCCAACGCTTCTATGGCGGCGGCGGTTGCAAATTGCGTAAAGCGATCCATCTTGTGGGCGGCGCGTGTGCCGAACAAAGCGGCGGCGTCGAAGCCTTTAACTTCTGCGGCAAAGCGGGTCTTATGCGCGCTTGCGTCAAAAAGCGTAATCGGCGCTACGCCCGATTTGCCAGCCAGCAAAGACTGCCATGTATCTTTTACATTATTTCCAACCGGACTTATGCAGCCCAGTCCTGTTACAACGACACGTTTTCTCATGCGTGTTTCTCCTTATAAGATTTTTAATTTTGAAATTAATAAATAAAGGACAAGATCAAACTTGTCCTACTTTCATAATAACACTGTATTCAACTGGAAGACACGCAAGAATTACGTTTTTTGTAAAACGCTCCAAGCCTGCTGAATGTGCATACGATCATGGTCGGCGATGAAACTCACCGCCTCAAGAAAATTCGTCGGTCCAAAGATTGCATGACGCGCTTTGCGCTTCCACTCATCCGCAGAAATATTTTTCAGCAGCGCCAGCGTTTCTCGTCTTGCGTCATTAAATTCTTTCAACGCTAAAACGCCGTCTTCGCGCAAATAGTCTCGTTGACTTGCCCACACGCTTGTGTCGGGACGCGGAATAAAAGGCTCGTTTTGTTCTTTAAACAACTTGATTTGCAAATGATGCACTTCGCGCTCTGAGTCGCGCAAGTGGCAGACAACTTCAGTGAACGACCAATCATCGGGAGCGGGCTTGCGCCGCCATGCGGAAGAATCAAGTCCGCGCGACAAACCGTTCATCACAGCGGGCGTGGCAGATAAGATCGCCAAAACAGAATCAACTGACTTAAGCGTTGGGATCAATGTTTTGATATTTATGGATTCAATCCACGCGCGCAAATCGGATAAACTGCCGCGCGCCTCAGTTTCGGACGATGCAGATTCGCCGTTCACATAGTAAGTCGCCAGCCCGAGTTTTTTCGCGGGCAGAATATCGCGCTCCATATCATTGCCCACCATCAACACGGGAGCGTCCGCCCAACCCATGCGCCCTAAAACTTCGGCGTAATAAGCGGGATGCGTTTTTGAAAAATGAAAATCCTCAAACGTTGAAATTAGTTTGAATTGTTCGGGATCAAATCCCGCCCAGCGCAGACGATGATAAGTCGCTTTGCGCGGCAGCAGCGGATCGGTGGCAATGGCGACGCGAAAGCCTTGCGCGAGCGCCCAATCTACGAATGGTTTCGCGTCCGCCTTTCGCGAAGTTAATCCTTGAAGCGTAGGGAAAACATTATCATAAAAATTTTCAATGGCGGGGTTTAGTTCGCTTTGAGAGACATTGACTTGCGGAATAAATTCAGATTCAAAGACTTCCTGCAATGTGCGGGAAAAATCTTCGCTCTCGTTCATCAAGTTTGTGCCTGCCAGCAAAGCGCGCAACATGATCGTAGGCGCAACTTGCGGCGCAAGTTCTTTTGCCAGCGCTTGAAAATAAGCGGGGATAAAGACTTCCTGATTTGTATTCAGCAAGGTGTCGTCGAGGTCAAGCAGGAGTGTAAGTGTCATGG
>JAVHOY010000312.1:0-1309 GCA_036170295.1 bacterium | reverse complement strand
CTATTCTTTGACTTCAAACTTAAACGGCAAAGTGTGACATTCCCCGCAGCCGATTTGCGGCTCGTTAACGTTGCGATGATTTTTTTCGCAAAACGCGCTGACCTGCACGCGGCGCTGAAACAGCGCTGTAAACGGATGCGCGACGCTGACTTTCAACTTCATGTGCTGACAAGAATTAGCGCGAGAAATTTCAGGCACAGGACAAGTCTTACACAAATCGCGCGTCCATTCCTGACTCTGCGACTTCAACAAGCGACATTCTTCTACATTGCGTCCGCGAAAGTAATCGCCGTAGAAATGTTCGCATTCGCGTCCAGATGGAGTTTTCATAGGAGGAGGCGCAGGGAGAAAAGCGCGCAGGCGATGAGTCTGCGCGCCTATCTATCTGTTTGTGTTCTTATACCCGCGTCACATACTCGCCCGTGCGCGTGTCCACACGGATGGTGTCGCCGACATTTACAAAGTTCGGGCATTGCACCTGAACGCCTGTTTCGGTGACGACCTTCTTGGTAACGCCCGTCGCGGTATCGCCGCGAATCGCCATAGCCGCTTCCACAACTTTCAAGTCTACCGAAGTGGGAATTTCCACGTCAATGGGTTCGCCTTTATAGAAAGTGATTTTCGCTTCCATGCCCGCAACCAAAAATCTTGCGCTATCGCCCAGCGCTTCTTTTTTGATGGCAGGCTGCTCAAAAGTGACGCTGTCCATGAAGTAGTACAAATCGCCGTCGTTATAAAGATAGGACACATTGTTGAAATCCAGAGAAACATCTTGAACCGACAGCCCTGAGTTGAACGTGCGCTCAATGTTCGCCCCAGTCAGCAGATTGCGGGCTTTGATGCGAATATTAGCGTTGCCGCGCCCCGTTTTGTTGTGACTATAATCCAACACTTTTAGCAGATTACCGTCCAATTCAAATGTGACGCCTTTACGAAGTTCGTTTACATCTATCATACTTACGCTTTCCTTGATTACTCGAATTTTTTATAAGCGGACGGATTATACCAAAGCGTCCCCTTTCATGGGAAGCTTGCGCGATTATTTTTAGCGCTTCTTGATATGAGTTTTTATTAATCCACAGATTTCACGGATTACACAGATAAGAGAAAAATCTGCGTCATCTGTGGATTAAGGTTTTTACAACGAGAATGGCTGAACCATTTTTTTAAGTTAACACTTTTTGGCAGTTATTACGCTCACGCGGGAGTATAGTTAGACAGTCGTTCCGCCCGAACCATTCCAATTGTTTTAGGGTTAAGTAAACTAGATTGTCATCGCGGAGGTTAAATATGTCTGAAAGCGAATCGC
>JAVHOY010000311.1:3473-26402 GCA_036170295.1 bacterium | reverse complement strand
CTTGGGAAAACAAAGACCAGTTGAAAGAATATTTGAATCAACTGGAAGAAGCCAAGAAGCGCGATCATCGCAAACTGGGCAAGGAATTGGAAATCTTCATGTTTGACGATGAGGTCGGTCCCGGCTTGCCGTTGTGGCTTCCCAACGGCGGCGTGATGATTGAGGAGTTGGAAAAACTCGCCAAAGAGATGGAAGAAAAGGCGGGCTATGTCCGTGTGCGTACGCCGAACATCACGAAGGAAGACTTATTCATTCGCTCAGGACATCTTCCATATTACGCCGAGAGCATGTATCCGCCGATGGAACTTGAAGGCGTGAAATATTACATCAAGCCGATGAATTGCCCGATGCACCACAAAATTTTCGGCTCAAAGGGACGCTCCTACCGCGACTTGCCGATTCGCCTCGCGGAATATGGAACGTGCTATCGCTACGAAAAATCCGGCGAGTTGTTTGGTTTGATGCGCGTCCGCTCGATGCAGATGAACGACGCGCATATCTACTGCGGCGAAGATCAATTCGAGCAGGAGTTCATGGGCGTGATCGCTTTGTATCACAAATATTTTGAACTCTTTGGCATTAACAAATATGTGATGCGTTTGTCGCTTCACAGCAAGCAGGGACTTGGCAAAAAATATGTGGACAACGAACGTCTATGGCTCAAGACCGAAGACATGGTGCGCCGCGCGATGGATAACGGCGGAGTTCCGTATGTGGAGCGAACGGACGAAGCCGCGTTCTACGGTCCCAAAATTGACGTGCAAATTTGGTCGGCGATTGGGCGCGAGTTTTCGCTCGCCACCAATCAAGTGGACTTTGCCGTGCCTGAGCGCTTTGACTTGAAATTTACAAATAAGGAAGGCCGCGATGAAATTCCGCTGTGCATTCATCGCGCGCCGCTCTCAACGCATGAGCGCATGGTCGGCTTTCTGCTGGAACATTATGCGGGCGCCTTCCCCGTCTGGCTTTCGCCCGAACAAGTACGCGTCATTTCAATCACGGATTCTCAGAATGATTACGCGGAAAACGTCGCAAAGCGCTTGCGCGAAAATGGAATCCGCGCCCACGCCGATTTATCCGCGCAGCGCATGAACGCGAAGATTCGCTCCGCGCAGTTGATGAAAGTCCCGTATATGATCGTGCTTGGCGATAACGAGATGCAAGCGGGACAAGTCTCGCTCCGCGCGCGCGATGGTTCTCAACAAAATAATATTCCGCTTGCTGAGTTCATTGCGCGAGCGAAGGATAAAATTTCAAGAAGAGCGAGTGAGTTGTAGAAGTTGACGGTAGACGATGGACGATAGACCATAAAAAAGCGGAGAGTCAAAAGACTCTCCGCTTTTGTTTTCATTCTCTCAAAAATTTTTCAAAATCCTCAAACTTCACCCGCGCCGTCATATCCAAATTCAACGGCGTGACGGCGACCATTTTCTTTTTGCGTAAAATAAAAACATCGGTGTCGTCGTCTTCATGGTCAAGGTCGTCGCTGAGTTTATACAAGATTGTGCCGGGCTGTTCCCACGAATCGCGTTGGGCAGGGACAGGTTCGTAATATCGCAGGCGGGAAAGCTTCGCTAAGCGCCACTCCGTTTCGCGGGTCGCGCGCGCGGGAATTTCCACTTTCATCAAGTCCACTTCCGCGGGGAATTTTTTTTCGAGGATGAGGTTTGCAAAATGCGCGGTGAAAAATCCCGCCGCAGAAAAATCCACATCTTCAGAATGACTCAGGTGATGCTTTACTTCGGTTTGAAGCGAAACCGCGATGGCTGGAATTCCCAGCGAAGCCGCTTCCATTGCCGCGCCGATCGTGCCTGAGATGGTAATTCCCATGCCAACGTTTTCGCCGTAATTGATTCCCGAAACGACGAGGTCAGGCTTGCCATCCATGATCTCATAAATCGCGTGCAAGACCGCCTGCGCGGGCGAGCCGCCCACCGCGTACACGCTCCATTCCTGCCCGTTGACTTGTACCTTTTCTTTGCGAATAATTCCATCTGAGCCGCTGGGTAAACTGCGCCCCATGCCCGTAGATTGCTCGCGCGGCGCGGCGACGGTCACATATCCAATCTTGGAAAGTTCGCTCGCCGCCGCCCACAATCCTGGGGAGCGGATGCCGTCGTCGTTGGTCAATAAAATATGCGGTTTCTTCTTTTTCATTATTGCTCCATAAAACAAAAAGAAGCGGATGCGATCCGCTTCTAACTTTGGTGCCCTCGGCGCGACTCGAACGCGCGACCTATTGCTCCGCAAGCAAGCGCTCTAATCCACTGAGCTACGAAGGCATTGTTTGAACGGGCGTGATTTTACTGTATTGTCATGGGATGGTCAAGCCGCGCAGACGCTCGAAATTATTTTTTGCGGCGGTATAATCTTATTATGCTTCTTGATTTGCAATTAAAAGATCAACTGCGCTTGAAGAAACCGCATCCCTGCGGTTCTTATGAATGGACGGTGGTTCGTCTTGGCGCGGATATTGGTTTGGAGTGCAACGGCTGCAAACGTCGGGTCATGCTTGAACGCCGCGATCTAGCAAAACGTTTGAAGATAAATTTGACGAAGCATGACGAGAATCAAAAAGAAGAAAAATAACCGAGGAGAAATTCAACATGACGGACTCAAAACCAAACATTGGCGCGTTGCGAATCGGATTGTTCACAGACACTTACGCGCCGCAAATAAACGGCGTTTCAATTTCTTTGCAATTGGTGTCGGAGGAATTGCAGCGCAGAGGGCATCAGGTGACGATTTTTGCGCCGAGAATTCCCGGCTACACCGACGATCAACCGGGCGTGGTGCGTTTGCCGTCTTTGAAATATTTGAATGACCCGCCCATTTACGTTGCTGTGCTGGGAACTCCGCGCAGCACATGGTCTTTGACGCGCAAGCATTTTGACGTGCTACACGCGCACAGTCCGCTGACGGTGGGTTTGCTCGCGTACTTGTCTGCGTCCACCAAAAACGTCCCGCTGATTTATACCTATCACACGTCCATTACGGATTACACTCATTATTTGAAAATCATCGGCGGCACGGCGGTGATTCGTCACGCGGCGCGTTGGTTCAGCGCCACTTCCACTAATTTAGGCGATCAGATTGTCGTGCCTTCCCCAAAATTTTATCGCCTGCTTTTGGAGCAGGGAGTCACCAAGCCGATTCACACCATCCCTAACGGCATTGATTTGAGCAGGTTTGCGGCGCAGAAAAATATCGGCAAATTCAGGAACAAAATCAAAGTCAGCGCGGATGCGCCGATTTTGTTATCGGTAGGCAGAGTCGATCCGGAGAAGCGTCTCGATTTCTTAATTGATTCATTTGCGCGCATGGCAGATCAATTCCCCAATGCGCGGCTGGTCTTCGCGGGCGACGGCAGCGCGCGCAGTCATCTTGAAGCGCATGCCGCCGCGACAAAGTTCAATGACCGCATTCATTTTCTGGGGATGGTTGACCGCGCCGAACTCCCCGATATTTTGCGCGACGCGACCGTGTTTCTTTCCGCTTCGACAACCGAAGTGCATCCAATCTCGGTCATCGAAGCGATAGCCTCTGGCTTGCCAATGCTGGCGGTGAAAGACGAAGCCTTTGAGAATATGATTGAAAATGGCGAGAACGGTTATCAAGTCCCATTAGATGTGGATGTGTTCGCTAAAAAATTAGTCGAGATGTTGAAAGACCCCAATAAACTTGAACGCTTCGGAAAGAAGTCTACAGAATTGAGTAAGAAGTTTTCGATTGAAGGGCAGGTGCAATCTTTGGAAGCGCTTTACATCGAATCAATTTTGCAGCATTGGCGCGGAAAAAACGGCGTCCGCGAGCGCTTGAATTCGCTTCAACAAGATGGCGCGCGCAGGTTGCGTTCAATTCGACAAAAAGTAAGTCTGCGCGGGAAGCAGTAAGTGCTTGCGCTTTTCAGTCGCGTAGCTGGTTGTGCATCTGTAACGCGGCAGACGCTTTATCAACGCGGAGTCGTATAAAAGAATCGAACGGTCGGTTATGCTTTCAATCACCGTCCAGTGATCGTGATAGCCCTGCAAGCCGAGAATGATCGCGCGCGCCGGTGTGCCGTCTAAAAAATTTTGCATCGAGCGCCAAAACGCGGTCAGGTCGGGATTTTGCAAACCGCGCCAAGGAATCTGCACATTTGAGACGCGCTTTTTTCCGACAACTTTCTTTAAGACGCCAAGCATTTCGGTGTGAGTGATTCCCCCAATAAAAAATTCGCTTAATAATCTGCGCCGCGAAAGATAATAGATCAAATCGTTAAACAAGCGTTGCGTCTCTTCATCCGACGAATGATTGATGAATCTCTCCGCGTTGACGACGCTGTACAAACCGCACAGCGAATCCAAACCGCCCTGTTGAAAGGGAGGAAGTCCAATAGCGGGTTTTGGGTATGCGATCATAATTCTCATCCTAACCGACGACGGTCTCTGGCGAAGAGACTGTCATCTTATTGTTATTTCGCCGCCGCGTAAAATCCTTGTGGACGCGGACAAGAGAAGATTAACGTTGTTACACGCCCTGCCATAACAAAATACTTGCGGTCAACGACAACATCGCGCCAAAGAAAAATGGAGCGGATGCGCCAAAGCCATTCCATGCGCCCGCGCCTTGCCAAAACAGTCCCGCGAGAAATGAAGCGGGCAGCGCTGTAATTCCAATTGCCGCGTTGAACCATCCATACGCCGCGCCGCGTTGCGCTTCAGGCACAAGATCAGCGACCAGCGCTTTCGCCACGCCTTCCGTCGCCGCGTAATAAATTCCGTAAAAGCCAAACAACATCCAAATCTGCCAGCCCGCGTTTGCAAGCGCAAATCCCAAATAGACAAGCGCGTACGCCAACCATCCGCCGACGATTAATTTTTTGCGCCCCACTTTATCTGAAAGCGCGCCCAGCGGACTGGAGAGCGACGCGTAAATTGCGGTGAAGGTCATCAACATAAACATCGTTTGCAACACCGAAAGCCCGCGTTCTTGCGCGCGCAAAATAATAAACGAATCGGATGAATTTCCCAGCGTGAAGAGAATCATGATCGCGAGGAAAATCTTGAAGCGCGGAGTGATCTCCTTGAAGGATAGACGCTTCTTTTCTACGCTCGCATCTGATCCTGTTAAATCAGTCGCGCCCACCGCCAAAACGATCACCGCCAACACCGCCGGAATAATGCTCGCCAACACCGCAATGCGAAATGTATTCGCGCTCAATAAAGCCGCGTTGGTTTGCGTCAGCCAGATGATCAACGCCGCGATGGCAATGCCAAGAAACGCGCCCGCCGTATCTCCTGCGCGATGCAGACCAAATGCAAATCCGCGATTCTCTTTGTCCGCGCTCGCGGCGACCAATGCGTCGCGCGGCGCGGTGCGGACGCCCTTGCCGATGCGATCTGCAAAACGGACTCCCAACACGCCGCCCCACGCATTCGTAAAATATAAAAACGGTTTGGCAATAGTTGAAATGCCATAGCCGACCACCGCCAGCCATTTGCGCTTGCCGAGTTCATCCGACAGCATCCCCGAATAAATTTTAACCAAACTTGCGGTGGTCTCCGCCACGCCGTCAATCAAACCGATGAACGCCATCCGCACGCCAAGCACGTTGGCGAGGAACAACGGGATGAGGTAGACGATCATCTCGGAAGAAATATCGGTGAGAAACGAAGTGATCGTGACGATCCAAATGTTGGGGTGCAAGCCTTTGATTTTATTTTTCATTTTCATCGTTTATTTCTTCCCCTTGTTAGACGGCAACTTATCGGCGGCGCGTCAAAACCATCTGCGGGAAAAAAATTATTCGCCGTTGACTTGGCGGTACAACGCCCGCAAATTCCGCTGATGCAAGGTCTTCGCCAGCCCGCCAAGATGAACGCGACTCTTGCCGCATTGCTCGACCGTGATTGCGTCCAAAGTTTCTTCTGCGTCTTTGCGCTTTCCCACAGACTTGACGGCTTTCTTGATGTTGTTCAAGTAAGCTAAATTCTCTTTTACCGCCGCGTCAATCTCGCCGCGCAGAATAATATCGCCGTGCCCTTGAATAATATTTTCCAAGCCCATGCGCCCAATATGTTTGACCGAAGCGAGCATACTATCCACGTTGCCGTCCACGATATAAGGCAGCGGCATAAAAGCGTCGCCCGCAAACAACACGCGGTCCTCTTCCACGAGAACGGAGATTCCATCCTCGCTGTGACCATACGCGGGCGAGAGAATCAAATTCTTCTTGCCGACGCGGATCGTCAAATCGCCTGAAGCAAAGGTCAAGTGAGGAAGAACAATTTTTACCTGACGCAGATTTGGGTTTTGCTTGCGCGCTTCTTCCAACGAAGGTTTGCCCAGCTCCATTAACAGCTCGCGGCAACGTTCATGCGCGATGACCGTCGCGTTTGGAAAAAAACAATTGCCCCAAGTGTGATCGGCATGATAATGGGTGTTGATCACATAACGCACTTGCACACCCAATTCGCGTTCGATGAAATCGCGTATTCCCATGGTCTCTTCGGGCAGCGCCAATGTGTCAATCATCACCGCCCATTGCGGACCAACGATAACGCCCGCTGTGACTTGCGCGTACACTTCGCTTTGAAACCAAAAAACATTTTCTGAAACTCGTTCGCGGTGCATAATCACCTTCTTTAGAAAAATTGTTGTCGCGCTGCAAAAACGTTTCTTACCGCCAAGTCGGCAGGATGGATTGTTAATCCGATACCATCATGCTAAAGTCAAAATCGCGCGGAAAAAATTTGCAACGGACTCCCTTGTTAATAGCACATTTTGGCACAAATTACAAGTTGAATAGACGAATATTGAAGCCAGTCAATTCTACAACAGTTGCAAAATGATCAACGCGGCCATGCCGACAAGGATTGTCAGCAGCGTGTTCTTTGAAAACCATGCGACAGCGATAGCGATGATTCCAGCCAGCAAACGCGTGTTGCCAAGCGACAAGTCAAATTGATTTGCGCGATAAAGCAGTTCGGGAAAGATAATCGCGGAAAGCACCGCAGGCGGGACGTAATGCAGCGCGTGGCGCATCGTTTCGGGAAGTTCAAATTTGCCAAACAGATATATCAGCGAGAAGCGCATCGCAAACGTAATCAATCCGCCTGCAAACATGATGAGCCAAATATTCATCGTCGTCCCTCCAAAAATGTTCCCACCGCAATCCCCGTCAACGCGGCGAGGATTAATCCCAACTTGAAGGGCAGAGGGTAAGCGAGCAGGGCAACCAACCCCGCGCTCAAAGCAGCCGCGATCATCGGGCGATTTTTCAGCGCGGGTACGACCATCGCAATAAAAGTTAACGGCAGCGCAAAATCCAGCGGCAGCGATTTAGGAATCGCAGCGCCGAGAAAAATTCCCAACGCGGCGCTGACTTGCCAAACGAGCCACAATGCAAATCCCGCGCCCAACAAAAACCAGTGACTTGTGTTTGTCACGCCGTCTTTTTCATAATTGAGAATGGTCGGCGCATACGCTTCGTCGGTAAGCAAATACGAAAGCAGAATTTTCCACTTCAACGAAAGGTTTTTTAAATATGGCGCAAGCGACGCGCTGTACAGCATGTGACGCAGATTCACAACTGCGATGGTTATGATAATCACCAAGCCCGGCGCGGCGTCGTGAATCAATTGCGCGGCGACAAATTGCGACGATCCCGCGAACACAATGGACGACATCATCTGCGAGGCAAGCGGGGAAAGACCCGCGTTCAGCGCCAACGCGCCGTAGATCATACCGAAAGGAAAGACTCCAATCAACAACGGGATTTCGGCGCGGACGCCATCCCAAAATATTTTTCTTGATTCGCTCATCATGTTTCCTAAAAAATAAAGTGACAGCCTTGCGGCTGTCGCTTTATTATAAAACATGCGCCCCCTCATCCCAGCCCTTCCTCCAAAGGGGCGCGCTCGGCGTAGTTCGTGAGTGTGTCATTAATTTGGCTCGCCATGGGGAAAAGAATTTTCTTCATGGGTTGCTCCGTAGGAGCGGCGTGGGTTCAGGCGCATCCAACGTTTTCAAATGAAAGATTTGCGGAAATATTTTTGCAATCCCCAACACCACCAGAATCGTGGCAACGCCGCCGCCCACTACCGCAATGACGGGACCAAACAACGCCGCAGCAAAGCCTGATTCAAAACTGCCGAGTTCATTGGATACGCCAAGAAAGATGCTGTTCACCGACGAGATACGTCCGCGCATTTCATCGGGAGTTTGCGTGAGCAACAGCGTGGCGCGAATCACAACGCTGATGTTGTCGAGTCCGCCAAGCAAGGCTAACATCAACACCGAAAGCCAGAACCAGTTTGAAAGTCCAAAGATGATCGTACACGCGCCAAATCCCGCGACCGCGAAAAGTAAAGTGCGTCCGGCATTTTTCATCGGCGGGAGGTGCGCGATCAGGAAAGCCATGATCAACGCGCCAATGGACGGCGCCGCGCGCATGATTCCCATTCCTTGCGCGCCGACTTTGAGAATATCCGTCGCGTAGATGGGAAGCAGCGCCACCGCTCCGCCGAATAAAACCGCGAACATATCTAATGTAATTGCGGCGAGAATAATTTTTGTGTCGCGCATAAATTTCAATCCATCCGTTAAAGATTCCCATGTGGCGGATTTGCGCGCAAGCGCTAATTTTTTTCCTTTGATCGCGCTCAACAAAATGGTAAATATCGCCGCGCCAAGCGCGTCAAAAATATAAATGATCGCGACGTTGCCGACAAGCCAAATGATTAGCCCCGCAACCGCAGGTCCGACAATGGAAGCAAGTTGCCATGCGCTGCTGTTCCATGTGGCGGCGCTGGAGAATAAATGGGCTGGCACGGTCTCGGGGACAAGCGTCGAAGCGGCGGGGTCGTTAAACGCGCGCGCCACTCCAATTCCGAATAGGCATAAATAGACCAGAAACAGCGCTCCTTGCGCGCGCGAAAGGAAGGCGAGTCCCAACGCGCATAATCCAGTAGAAAGTTGCGCGATCAATACGATGCGCCTGCGATTGTATTGATCGGCGACGTGACCGGCGGGCAGCGATAAAACAATGACGGGAATAACCTGCACCAAGCCGACCAGCCCTAACGCAAACGCGCTGTGAGTCCGCAGCCATAATTCCCACGCGATGGCGAATGAAAGCATTTCATTTCCAAACGAAGTAATGAACCTGCCTGTCAGTAAGAGTCGAAAATCGGCATAGCGCAGCGCGGCATAAGGGTCGCGGCGAGGCATGTTTGAATCTGAAGGCAACGTCATGAATATATCCTTGCGAAAATTCCCTGCCGCACAAAGTCTCGCGGGACGCCAAAAAACGATTAAAAAATCCGCGCGCTCCGCGTCAATCCGCGTCCCATTTTTGAAATGTACGGTGGAGAAATAAAAATTTTAAACGCTACACAACTTTTTCGCGCATTACGGAACTGAGATAATCCATGCTGGCGACAACAATCGCAATGGCAAGCATTTGCGTGGACGCCTGACGGTAGTTGAGCAAGTTGATGTTTTGCTGGAGCAAGAACCCAATGCCGCCGCCGCCGACAAATCCAATGATGGTGGACATGCGCACGTTGATGTCCCAGCGGTACATGGTGTAGGAGATGTACGGCGGGATGACCTGCGGGATGACGGCGTAGATGATGGTTTGCAAACGATTGGCGCCTGTGGCTGTGATGGCTTCCAGCGGACCAGACATGATGCTTTCAACTTGTTCCGAATACAGTTTTGCGAGGCTGACGATGGTATGCAAGCCAAGCGCGATCATGCCTGCGAATGGACCGATGCCGACTGCGATGACGAAGACAATTGCCATCACGAGGGCTTCCACCGAGCGCAGGGCGTTAAGAATGGTGCGCGTAATGCTGTAAATTACCATGCCGATTGGGAGCGTGTCTTTGGGTTTGGTAAAGGCGGCAAGCAATAAACCCAGCGCGGCGCCGACAAGAACGGGCGCCCAGAAAGTATATTCAAAGCGACCGATCTGATACAGCCATTCCACCAGCGCGCCGATCAAACCAAAGGTCATTGCGCCCGCCATAGGAGTCAATATAAAGTTGGCGGCTTTTACGCTGGCTGTTGAATTTTTCTCAGCGGCGCGTTGACCGATGCGTCCGAGGAAACTGGCGAGCGCTCCGCCCGCGGCAAGCGCTCCCAAAGTAGGCGTAAGGATGCGCAGAATGTCGCTCACTTGAAATAAGAAATTAGCGAGGAATCCAAAAGAGCCTAGCGCTTTTTCCATGCGGAGACTAATGTTGGTTGCCAGTCCAGCCAATTGAAAAAATCCGAAAAACGCGATCAGGATCGCGATGAATAAAACAAAGAGCCGCGTCCATCGCACAGATTGCGCGGGGATTTTTGTTTCTTCCTGCGGCAATGCCCAGCGGACGGCGAACCAAAATACGAACGGAGTCGCAAGGACGCTGACCAGATTGATGGGTATATTTTTTGAAAGCGGTATGGTAAAAACGCCGATCTGATTGACGATGTAGAAGCCAAGTCCCATGCCGATAGGCAAGCCCAATATAGACAAGGCGACGCTGGTCAGCGGGCTGCGGACGGGTTTCATCAAGTTGCGGGCGGCGAGAAAACTTATTGGGAAAGCCAGAATGGTGCCGGCAGTCGTCGCCAATAGCGCCATGAACACCGTCTCGATAATTTTGTCCCATGTGTCTTTTGCGTTTTGAGTAAAGCGCGGCGCGCCGACATTTTGACTGATAGTCACGCGGATATGTTGAGGCTCGGCGCTGATTCGGTCAGGCAGGACGAATGAAGTTATAAAATGTCCAGCGCCATCGGTCTTAATGGATTCGCGCCCGAGCGCCACTATATTCAAGGGATCATTTCCAGGAATAAATCGGATCGGTCCTTCAATGTTGGGCGGAAAGTTAAACCCTTCCACTTGAACGGTTTCGCCGGGCTTCGCGCAGGCTGGCTTGATTACTAAATAAAAAGTGGATGTATCCGCTGCGGGAAGATTCGAGAGCGCGTCATTTGACGGGCAGGGAACATACACCGCCGAGTTAACGATCGCTTCTTTCTGATCGTAGGCGATGATATCCGGCTGCGCCAGCGTGCGGGTGACGCGAGTCAGGCTTTCCTGTCGTCTTTGACTGCGTAATTCTTCAAGGTTGACTTTGGTCACGTCGAAACCATAAGCATAAATAACCAGCGCCAATATTACGACGAGTCCAACTTGAATGGATTTCCAGAGGGATGATTTTTTTTTGTTCATGGCTTATCCTACCCGCTCGGCGTCGCGTCCATAAATATCTTTGAATTTCTTATCGTCAATATCGCCGGGACTTCCTTCAAAAACAAGTTGACCTTGATTGAGCGCAACCACGCGATCCGCGTAGCGATGCACGAGGTCTAGGAAGTGCAAACTGCACAACACGGTCACGCCGTCTTTTTTGTTGATCTCTTCGAGATGCTTCATGATGCTGTGCGCGAGGACAGGGTCAAGGCTGGCGACTGGCTCATCGGCGAGGATCATTTTCGGGTCCTGCATGAGCGCGCGCGCAATGCCGACTCGTTGCTGTTGTCCGCCGCTTAATTCGTCTGCGCGTTGATCCGCTTTATCCGCGATGCCCACGCGCTCCAGTTGTTTGACGGCTTTTTCCATATCCTCTTTGGGGAAGCGGTTGAGCAAACTCCATGCGGGGTTGACATAACCCAGCCGCCCCGCCAATACATTGGTGATGACCTTTGAGCGATGCACCAAATTGAAATGTTGAAAGACCATGCCGATCTTGCGGCGGATGCGGCGTATTTCTTCGGGAGACGCGGCGGTGATGTCTTCGCCGTCCCATAGAATTTGCCCTGCGGTTGGGTCTACCAGACGATTGATACAGCGCAACAATGTGGATTTACCCGAGCCGCTCAAACCGATCACGGCTAGGAATTGTCCATTGGGGACTTCAAAGGAAACATTATCCAGCGCTTTGACTCCCCCGTCGTAGATTTTAGTTAAATTTTTTACCTGAAGCATGTTGGTTTCTCGCAATCTTTTTGAATGATGTTGTGCTTTCTCATTATAAGATAGAAGAAGAAAAAAATCGGGCAGAGAAATTTTTCTCTGCCCGAAAAGTTACTGCAAAATCTAAAAACTATTTAGTAGGAGCGGTGTAGCCGGTGGCGGCAACCATCGCGCGAACCACATCATATTCAGCGTCGGTGGCGGGCGTAATGCCAGACCAGCCGTAAAAGTCAGCGCTGCCGATTGAAGTTCCCCAAGCGTCAGTCGCCGCAAAAGCGACTAGGGCTGCTTCAATTTTGGCGCGAACATCGGCGGGAAACTCAGGACCAAAAGCTAAAGTGTCATTTGGTATAGCCTGAGAAACAGCCAAAATGCGGACTTTCTGCGCCACATCAGGAGCTTCCACGCGAATATTGGCGCGGGCGTCCATAATGCGATAACCGTCGCACAGAAGTTTTTTGCCCTCGGCGTCGGGAGCGCAGTTCGGGATGGAAGCCGCGGGGATTTCATACTGGTCAACGCTGGTGACTTTGCCTGCGAGGAAATCGTCATAGCTGAACATAGATTTGCCGTCAGGATTGAGCGGCACACTGTAGAAGACGGTGCCGAAATCTACCTCGCCGTTATAGACGGCTGTGACAGTCTGGTTGTGACCGCCAGTTTGAACTTGTTCGCCGGGCTTGATGCCAGCGGCAGCGAGCTCGACTGTGGGAACCATGTAACCAGAGGTTGACCCCTGATCGCCATAACCCCACTTGGCGCCTTCCAAATCTTTCAGGGTCTGATATTTGCTGTCGCGAGCGACGATATATTCAGCCCAGTAAACGGGATACCCGTAGCGGACGGCTTTGAAGGCAACATCCACGCCGCATAATTGACTGGCGAGAGCGTAACCTAGCGGAGGAATGAACGCCATAGTATCCGCAGGCGAGGCGCACATTTCTTCAATGGTCGCGGCGTAAGAAGTCGGGACGGTCACTACGAAAGTGAGTCCAGTAGCTTCATTCAAAGCCTTCGCCATTACCTCG
Organism: bacterium; assembly: GCA_036170295.1. Taxonomy (GTDB): domain Bacteria; phylum Chloroflexota; class Anaerolineae; order Anaerolineales; family Villigracilaceae; genus Villigracilis. The sequence continues at coordinate 13,421 of JAVHOY010000311.1, read as the reverse complement.
CCGCCGGTGGTGATCACAGCCGCGTCAACGGAAGGCACAAACAAAACCTTGATGGGATGCTCAGCCGAACCGATGGCGGGAGCGGGCGGCTCGGTAGCGGTAGGAGCCTCAGTGGGCGCAAGTGTTGGCGCAACGGTGGCGGCGGCAGTTGGAGTCGCGGCAGGACCGCAAGCTGACAACAACATCGAAGCGGCAGCAACGAGGGTCAACAGGACGAACAGTGAACGTTTATTCATATCTTCTCCTCTTTAAGAGACATAAGGGTTGAATGGGGTGTGTGTCACCCCTGACTTAAAGATGATAACCCAATTCATTTCAGCAAACAAGTACGCTTGTCTTAAAAAACAAGGATAGACTTCGCTATTTATCCGCGCCATTAATCAATTTGATTTTTTGCGCGCGCTTCATTTTTTTGATGGCGACCTCGCGCTTCAGCGCCTCGCTTCGATTTGATTGCGCTTCTAAATAGACCAATTCCACAGGTCGGCGCGCGCGCGTATATTTTGCGCCAGTCCCCTTGTTATGCCGAGTTACGCGTCGTTCTGGGTCGGTTGTCCAGCCCGTGTAAAATGTCCCGTCCGAGCATTTGAGGATATAACAATAACAAGTCATTTCGGCGTCGCGGTAGCGCTCGGCGTTGGCGTGATCGTCACACGCGGAGTGTTCGTCGGCGTTGGCGAAGTTGTCGCTGTGGGCGTCGCAATTCCCGTAATCAAATACACGCGGCTGACCACTTCGCCGACATTGCCCATCAGCCCCAGATCGCTGCCGTTATAAGTCACGCGCAACGCGGCGGCGTTGCCCGTCAAGATCACCACTTGATCGTTCGCTTCAAAGACTCTGGTTTCGCGCGGCGCAAGCCGACCTTCAAACGCCACTTTGCCATCCACCGAGATGCGGACGAAGACGCGCTCCAATGCAAATACGCTCACGGTCACATTTGCTGTACTTGCAACCGTCGGCGCTTCCAAAGTAAGAGCCGCGTCCACTGTCGGCGTGGATAATTTTTCATCCACAGCCACAAAAGTCAAACCAACGGATTGCGTTGGCGCGTTATTTCCAAGCACATCTGAAATTGAAGGCGCGGTCGGCTCGGCGTTCTTCGCCTCTTGCGAAGAGACCACGCGCCCCACGCCCCAAATTGCAAGCGCCATCAACGCAACGATCATCAACACGCCGAAGATCACATCGCCCGCGATAAAACTCCGCCAAAGCGGCATGGATGGATTCGTTTCTGTTTGTATTTTATTGCGCGGCGTTTCGGCATATTTCTCAAAACGGCGCGCTTGCAATCCATCGGCGAAGCGCAAAAGCATTTTATCCGCGTCAATATCGAGGAAGCTCGCATAGCTCGCCAACATCCCGCGCGTTTGCACAGGCGACGGCAATTTGTCGTACGCGCCCGCCTCCAACGCTTTGATAAACGCGGCGCGCAATTTAGTGTGACGTTCCACTTCTTCCACCGTCAAGCTCACCAGATCGCGGCGCTCGCGCAACTGCGCGCCGATCTCCGCAAAGATATTATCGGCGGGCAACGTGGGTTCTTTGTAACTCGGATTTTCAATCTGCGTTACATCTTCCAATTTTGATTCTGGATTTACGCTTTGAGATTTGAATCTAGAAATCAGTCTTGAGATAAAGTTCGGACGCGATTCTTCTTCGTCTTCAAGTTGATTCGTCTCGGCGGTAGGAGGTGTATCTTCGTAAGTCGGATTGACAATCCGACTTACATCTTCGGGCTGAGAACTTTTTTGCGCGCGCCGACCAAATAACGAAGATAAGAAAGAACGCGCAGGTTTTTCATCCGACTGCAAAACAGGGCTTTCAGTCTCAGCTAAATTAACTTGCGGCAACGGTCCGCTGACTTCAGGCGGCGGCGCGTTTTTTTGAATCTCCGCGACGAGCTCATCCAAATTCAAGTTGAGATAGGCGGCGTAATTGCGTAAAAATCCGCGCCCCTGCGCCGCAGACGGCAACGCGGAATAATCATCGGCTTCAAGCGCCTGCAAAAAAACAACGCGGATGCGCGTTTCATCGGCGGCTTTTTCAAGCGTGAGATAACGGGCTTCGCGTTCCTTCTTTAATCGTTGACCTATGGATTCGAGCATGAATGTATTCTAATACAAACATCGCCGACTTATGTCGGCGATGTGATTTTTTATTCTGTAGCGGCGGCTGGCGTTTCTTCCGCTTTTACTTCTTTTACTTCTTTTACTTTGCGTTTCTTTGGCTTCTCAACTTCAGGTTGTTCTGTAATGCTTTCAGCCGTTTCGCCGTCGCGATAGACAACGATCTTAATCGCAGGGACAAGATCCATCGTCAAGCGAATGCGCGCGGTGAATGCGCCCAGTGTGCGGATGGGTTGAATATCCACTTGCTGACGTTTGACCTCAAAGCGAACTTTTTCGGTGAGCGCAGTGGCAATATCCTGCGTGGTGATTGAGCCGTAGAGTTTGCCGGTGTCGCCCGCTTTGGCGGGGAAAGTCAGCGAGACTTCCTTGATCTGATCGGCAAGTCCTTTAAGGTCTTCGTTCTGCGCTGCGCGGCGAACATCCGCCTGCGCTTTGATCTTCTCAACTTGCTTCATCGCGCCGATGGTAGCCAGCACGGCGAAGCCTTGCGGAAGGAGGAAGTTGCGTCCAAATCCATCGGCAACTTTTTTTATGTCCCCCGCATGGCCCAGTTTATAAACATCTTTAACGAGCAATACTTTCATGTTATAAGCCCTTTTCTAACGAGTGGAGTCAGGAACGAAGGGTACTACGTCCTGCGGGCGCAGATTGTAACACAAAGACGCTTTTCTTATCGGAATTTTCAGGGGCGAAAGATATTCTCATTATGAAAATCTTTATCCACAGATTAGAAGGATTTTCGCCGATTTTTTTCTCATCTGTGAAATCTGCGGATAATAAAAACTCGTATTGAGAAGCGCCGACCAACTTACATTTGCGCGCGTCTCTTTGGTAAAATAAACCATGCCTACTTCATTTGAACTCCGCAAACCCAATCCGCTGTTGATTGTGATTTCTGGTCCGTCCGGCGTTGGCAAGGATTCCGTTGTGCAACGCATGATCGAACGCGGCTTTCCTTTTCATTTCATCGTCACCGCCACCACGCGCGAAAAACGCGCAAACGAAACGAACGGCAAAGATTACTGGTTCGTTTCCAAAGACGAGTTCGCGCGCATGATCGAAGAGAATGAATTAATCGAATACGCGATTGTCTATGGCGATTACAAAGGCATTCCGAAATGGGAAGTCCGCGACGCGCTGGCAAGCGGACAGGACGTCGTCATGCGCGTGGATGTGCAAGGCGCGGAAAGCGTGCGTAAGCTTGCGCCCAAAGCGTTGCTGATCTTTATCACCTGCGAAGGCGAAGACGAATTGGAACGCCGTCTGCGCGAACGCAAAACTGAAACGGCAGATTCACTCTCGCTGCGCATCGCCACCGCTCGCAAGGAATTGCAACGCATCGAAGCGTTTGATTATGTAATTGTTAATCAAGATTTTCATTTGGACGACACGGTGGAAAAAGTCCGCGCGATTATTACCGCCGAACATTTACAGGTAAATCAGCGCAAGGTTGAGTTATGAACGAAACGCAAAATTCCCCATTGAATGAATCTCCGCGACAAGAAGCGCGCGTCGCTTTGCCGTCGCTGATTCCCAAAGCGACTTACGCTATTTTAGGCTTCACCGTTTTTATTTATGTCTTGCAATTCATAAGCGGCGGATTAATCGGCTTCGCGCCTAACGGACTGGACATCCTTGAGTTTTATGCCGCGCGTTCTAACGACGCGATTCGCGCGGGGCAACTATGGCGGCTGATTACGCCCGTCTTTCTGCACGCCTCGCCCATGCATATTTTCTTTAATATGTACGCGCTCTTTTCAATTGGTTCGTTTTTAGAACAGCATTTTGGTCACAAACGTTTTGTTTTGCTTTATTTTCTCGGCGGATTTACAGGAAACGTGTTTTCTTTTTTGTTGAGCGACGGCTATTCAGTCGGCGCGTCTACCGCCATATTTGGATTGGTCGCGGCGGAAGTTGTCTTCTTTTACCAGAACCGAAAATTATTTGGCAGTCAGGCGCGGCGGGCGATCAGCAATGCGGCGTTTATCATCGTGATCAATTTGGCAATTGGATTAACTCCCGGCATTGATAATTGGGGACATGTCGGCGGGCTGCTTGGCGGCGCGATGTTTGCGTGGTTTGCCAGTCCAATTTGGGGAGTGATTGGATTGCCGCCTGTGTTGCATTTGGAAGATCAACGCGAAACGCGCGAGGTCGCGCTCGGCGTTAGTTTGGTCGTTGTTGTTTTTGGAATGTTGACGGTTTGGGGAATGTTCAGATAACGCAAAAAAAAACGCGGACATTATCGTCCGCGTTTTTGATTCTTGTTAGCTAACATGCGCCAGTCTCGGGTCAAGGGCGTCGCGCAACCCGTCGCCTAGCAGGTTGAACGCCAGCACGGTGAGCATGATTGCCAAGCCGGGATAAAACACAAGATGCGGCGCGGTAAAGACTTGGTTGCGTTCCGCTCCGAGCATTGAACCCCATTCGGGCGTGGGCGGTTGCGCGCCGAGTCCGAGGAAGGAGAGCGCGGCGGCGTCCAAAATTGCGGAGGCGATTCCCAATGTGCCTTGTACAATTAATGGGGTCAGCGCGTTTGGCAAAATCCGCTTGAAGAGAATTTCGTATGTGTTGCCGCCGAGCGCGCGCGTCGCGGAAACATAATCCATCTCGCGCACAGAAAGCACACTGCCGCGCACTACGCGCGCATAGGAGGGGATGGAGACAATGCCGATGGCAAGCAGCGCGTTGATGAGACCTGGACCTAGCACGGTGACAATGGCTATCGCAAGCAGTAATGAGGGGAAGGCTAAGAGAACATCCATCACGCGCATAATCAGGTTGTCAATCCAGCCGCCAAAGTAGCCGGCGAGCGCGCCCAAGATTGTGCCGATGATGATGGCAAAGGTGACGGTGGAAAGACCGATCATCAAGCTTAAGCGCGCGCCGTAAAGCATACGGCTGAATTCGTCGCGGATGTTGCCGTCCGTTCCCATAATATGTTGCGGTTGATCTTTAGAGCAACCTAAAGCGTAGATGCAGGGAGCGGAGCGTTTTCCAATATTTTGCGGCGGCTTCTCGTCAAGCATGGAGATGGTGGGGCTGTATGGCGCAAGCCATTGCGCGGTCAACGCGATGAAAATCAAAACGGCAAGGATGACCATGCCGACGACGGATGATTTGCGACGAAACAATCTGCGGCGGGTGATTTGCCAGAGGCTGACCGAATCAAGCGAGAGCGCTTCAGAATCTAGTTTTTGAATGGGAGCGGTTTGAACGGTCATGTCGGTTCCTAGTCAAGACGGATGCGGGGATCGAGGTAGGCGTAAGAAATATCCACGAGTAGATTTAAGGCAACGAAGAAAATGGCGATGACGACGGTAAATCCTTGCACGATGCCGTAATCGCGGGCGGTGATGCCGTCGTATAAAATGCGCCCTACGCCCGATAAATTGAAAACGGTTTCAGTGAGAACCGCGCCGCCTAATAAGCCGCCCAACGATAAACCGATGACGGTGGCAAGCGGCAACAAAGCGTTGCGAAACGCGTGCTTGAGAATGACGGCGCTGCGCGCTAATCCTTTTGCGCGCGCGGTGCGGATGTAATCTTGCCCTAACACTTCAAGCATGGAGGAGCGCGTCATGCGCGCGATCAGCGCCATGGGAATTGTGCTGAGCGCGAACGCGGGCAGAATTAAATGTGTGACGGCGTCTTTGAGCACTTCCCAGTTTGCAGAAAGCAGAGCGTTAAAAATATTCATGCGGCTGATAAAATCCGCAATGTTATAAGAAAAAGTCCCTTGAGTTAATTGCAATCCCCACACTTGAAAAAACGGAATGGTAACCACGCCTGCGCTCAATCGTCCCGAAGGCGGCAGTTGAAACGGCGTGCCTTTTAAGGTCAGCGCGAAAACATACGCCAGCATCAGTCCCAGCCAAAAGACGGGCATGGATACGCCGACATTCGCCCACAACATGGTCAGCACATCCGCCCATGAGTTGTGGCGCACGGCGGAAATTACGCCTAGTGGGATGCCGACAATCACGCTAAATAAAAGCGCCGCCAGGCTTAGTTCAAAGGTGATGGGCAAACGTTCCATCAACAAGACGGTGATGGGTTTGGAATAGCGGAAAGAAGTTCCAAAATCGCCGTGAGCGATTTCATTTACATACACCCCAAATTGCACGACGATGGGCTTATCCAAACCATGACGATGGTTGAATTCGTCGCAGACGATTGCGGTGGCTTTCTCTCCCAACATGGCGCGACAAGGGTCGCCTGGAATGAGGCGCGATAATGCAAAGGTGGCAAACAGGATGCCGAATAATACAGGGATGCTGAGTACAAGTCGTCGCAGAATATAAGTTGCCATATCGGTTTGGGGAGCCCCCGATAAGAAGTCTTATCGGGGGCTAATTGTGAATCTAAATCTTGAAATTACGGAGCGGGGGCGTTCAAGAACGCGCCGAAGAGACCGCTCCAGTATGAGAACGCGCCGGTGTTGCCGGTGTGGAGCGCGTTGTGCGCGTCCCATTGAATGGAAAGCGAGGTCAACACGTCTTTGGAATCAAACGCGGAACCATCGTGGAATTTGACGCCTGGGCGCAATTTGAAAGTCCACTCGGTCAAGTCGGCATTGGCTTCGTAAGATTCAGCCAAAACGGGTTCGACTTCGGTGCCGCCGGTTTTGTATCCAAGCAACGATTGAGTCACCTGTTCGCAAGCGCGCAGGGATTCGCCGTCGGTTTCATCGGGGCAGTAGAGAGAAATGGGTTCGGCGTTCTGCATCCACACGAAGGTGCCGGTGCCGTTGCTCATCACAGAGAAGTTTTCATTGCCAAGCGGGCTGGCATGAGGATTGCCTTTGAGACCCGCTTTGTAAGCGACAGCCGAGCCGCCGTGAGCGACAGGGATCATCGGCACATGAGTGCGGATGGCATTGTTCGCTGTGGTGTAGAAGGGAGCGCGCTCAGCGTCAGAAGCGAGTTGAGCGCCCTTATCAATGGCTTCGGTGATATCAGCGAATTTATCGCCGAATTGCTTGGAAGCGCCTGAACCAAAATGGTAGCCGAGGAAGTTGGTTTGGTCGGGATAGTCCGCGCCCCAGCCGAGCATGTACAAGCCTTGCAATTGACCAGAGTCAGCCGCATCCAAGAACGCGCCAGATTCCATCACTTCGATCTTGAGCGTGATGTTCAAGTTCGCTTTCAACTGCGCCTGAAGATCGGTGGCGACAAGAGTTGGGTCGGGCAGGTAACCGCGGACAACATCGCGGTAGTTCAAGACAGTTTCAAAACCATCGGGATAGCCGGCTTCAGTGAGAAGAGCCTTCGCGGCGGCGGCGTCAAAGCCGTACCACTTATCGCCTACGCAACCATTTGGGATCGCGCAAGGGGTGAAATAATCGGCAACTTCGGAGCCAACGGGATAGAAGTTATCCACGATACGTTTGCGGTCAATGCCCATCGCAATTGCCTGGCGGACTTTTTCATTTGCCAAAGGATTCTTGGTGTTGTCAAAGCCTGTAACCTGCGGGTTGTTGTTGAAACCAATATACATAATATTGAGCGCAGGGCGGGGCACCAATTGAAGATTGGCGTCGGCTTGAATGGCTGCGAAATCATCGGGACCGGGGTTGTCAATACCGTCAACAGTGCCGCTCTGAAGCTCGACCAAACGTTGAGCGGATTCAGAACTCCACTTGAAGACCAACGTATCGCTCATCGCCTTGTCGCCCCAATAATCGGGGAAAGCCTTGAAGACCAATTGGTCGCCGCGCGTCCAGGAATCAACCATGTAAGGTCCAGTGCCGATGGGCTTCTCAAGCAATGCGCCCTTGCCGCCGTTGGCTTGGAGATACTCGGAAGGTTGAATCGCAAAAGATGTAAACGCGATCTTCGAAGGGAAAGCGGGATCGGGCTGGCAGAGGGTGATCTTGACGGTCAACTCATCCACCGCTTCGATGGACTTGAACTCGCCGCCGTATGTGCAGTCTTTCGCGGCGTAGCTGGTATCGGTAACAACGGCATTGTCCACGAAGGGAACTGGCGCCGACGTGGCGGTTGCAGCCTCAGTCGCGGGAGCCGTGGTCGCGGGAACCGTGGTTGCGGGAGCCGCAGTCGCGGGTTGAGTAGCGGGCGCTTGGGTAGCCGCGCCGCCGCAGGCAGCAAGCGCGATGCTTGCCAACACTAGCAGCGAAAGTAAAACAGAAAGGTTTCGTTTCACGTTTCTCCTCCTTAAGAGAAAAAGTGGATGATAGAGAGCGGAGAAATTTTTTCTCGCGTCTCTTTGACAGGCGCGAATTATACAACAAAAACCATTTCAAATTATTTTGAGGATTCAACGCCACAGCCCCGCGATGCTTTCCCCGCACTGCGGACATTTTCCTTCCGCCGTTATTTTATTCTCTTGGATAAAATATCCGCTGCGCCTGACGACCGCGAAGTTGCAACGCGGGCAGCGAGTGTCTTCATACTCCCCGACCCTTCCCGGCAAATTTCCGGCATAGACGTAATGCAGTCCCGCCTCGCGCCCAATCTCTGCCGCGCGGATCAATGTTTGCGCGTCGGTATTATCTGACGCGGTCATCTTGTAATCTTTGTGGAAGGCTGTCACATGCCAAGGAATATCCGCCGACAACTCCGCGAGAAAACGCGCCGCATCCCATAACTCTTCGTTTGAATCATTGAAGCCGGGAATCACCAACGTGACAACTTCGATCCATAACCCCATTTCTTTCGCGCGTTTGATTCCATCCAACGTGTTTTGCAAAGTCCCGCCGAGGCTGCGGTAATTTTTATCGCTCATACATTTCAAATCTATCTTATACGCATCGAGATACGGACTTAAATATTCCATCACCTCAGGCGTATTATTTCCATTTGAGACATACGCGCACAGCAGCCCATGCGCCTTCGCTTCTTTGAAAATGCTCGCCGCCCATTCGCTGGTGATTAGCGGCTCATTGTATGAAGAGACAACCGCCGCAGCGTTTACGCGAAGCGCATAATCCACAACTTGCGCGGGCGTAATCTTCCGCACATACTGCGCGGAAATTTCCGAAGCGGGATCGCGCAAGGCTTGCGAGGTAATAAAGTTTTGACAGTAATCGCAATGATAATCGCAGCCCAACATCCCAAACGTGAGCGCGTTCGCGCCGGGCAAGACGTGCGCAAACGGCTTTTTCTCAATCGGGTCGTTTTGCAGCGCGGCGACATATCCATACGGAACGCGCAACTTGCCGCCCTCGTTAAATCTCACCTGACAAATTCCGCGCTTGCCTTCGCGCATTAAACAGCGATGACCGCACGCAACGCAACGCACGGCGTTATCTTCAAGGCTTTCGTATAACGCGCCTTCGACGGTTAAATTATCTAATAAGTTTTTAAGAGTCATTTCATCTCCGTACTATTGCATTATAATCACATCAATCAAATAAAACCTTCGGGGCAGGGTGCAATTCCCGATCGGCGGTAAAGCCCGCGAGCCTCTTTGGGCGACGAAGTTTCTCCATTGAGAAACAGGCGCAGCGTAAAGAAGCATGATTCGGTGAAACTCCGAAGCCGACAGTTACAGTCTGGATGTGAGAAGGTTAACAGGACTTTGCAGTCTCTGTGTGGATTCGCGCCCCGAAAACGATTCTTGTTTTCGGGCATTTTCTTAAAACGATTCCGCGACAGATTCCGTTCAGTTCTGATGCCGCGCCCCGTAGTTAATTCTGCGAGGCGTTTTCTATTCGCGGATTCCAACGACTCCCGTCGTTGGAATTCCAAAGTCTGGAGACTTTGGAGTCCGCTGTCAAAACAATGATGCTAAAAAAACTTCTCAACCGTATTCCTTGGCTCGGCGTCCTCTCGCTCATTGCGGGCTGGGTCGC